>JAEZLB010000036.1 GCA_023435945.1 Pseudomonadota bacterium
GTTGTGATGGGCCAGGTCGTCCAGCGTGCGTGGGATGCCGTTGCGATCGAAATAGTCGGGCGTGCCGCAAACTACGCGCCGGTTCTTTGCCAGCCGCAAGGCGACGAAATTGGGATCGATATTGCCGCCAATGCGTATACCCAGGTCGTAACCTTCGCGAACGAGGTCCACAACCTGGTCTGTCAGATTGAACGAGATTTTGACTTCGGGGTTGGCGGCAATGAAAGCAGGGCCGTGCGGCGCCACATGCTTGCGTCCGAAGGCGGCAGGAGCTGAAACAATCAAATGTCCGGTTGCCTTGTGTCGCCCTTTCGATACAATGCGGTCTGCGATATCCAGCTCTTTCAAGAGCTTTTTGCAGTGGTCCAGATATACGGCACCCTGTTCAGTGAGTGTGAGATGACGCGTCGTTCTATGCATGAGTTTGACGCCCAAGCGTTTCTCCAGAGCATCGATCCGGCGTCCCAGCATGACGGGCGTAATGTTCTGAGCTAAGGCGGCACGTGCCAGGCTGCCTTTTTCTACTGCCTCGACAAAAGCTTCTATTTGAGTCAGTTTATCCATATCTGGATTATTCCATACTTAAAGTATCGAATAAAACGATTTTTTGTGTTCTTATCAAACTAATTAATTAGGTATAGCATACCAGCACAAATATCTGTTCGAGTTTTAACATTCCATTTTGGAGACGCAACATGGCAAAAATGACTGCGGCCGAAGCGGCTGTATATGTAATGGAGAAAGAGGGCATCACCACCGCTTTCGGTGTGCCTGGCGCTGCCATTAACCCCCTGTACGCCGGCCTGCGCAAGCGTGGCACCATCCAGCACTACCTGGCACGCCACGTAGAAGGCGCTTCGCACATGGCTGAAGGTTATACCCGTGCGAAAGCAGGCAATATCGGTATCTGTATCGGTACTTCCGGCCCTGCTGGCACCGACATGATCACCGGTCTGTATTCGGCATCTGCTGACTCCATTCCCATTCTCTGCATCACCGGTCAGGCACCGCGTTCCCGTATCTATAAGGAAGACTTCCAGGCGGTAGATATCGAATCGATCGCCAAGCCCGTGACCAAATGGGCCGTGACCGTGCGTGAGCCAGCGCTGGTGCCGCGCGTGTTCCAGCAAGCTTTCCACCTGATGCGCTCCGGCCGTCCTGGCCCTGTGCTGATCGACCTGCCGTTCGACGTGCAAGTGGCGCAGATCGAATTCGATCCCGATACCTACGAGCCCCTGCCAGTCTACAAACCCAAAGCATCGCGCGCTCAAATCGAAAAAGCGCTGACCATGCTGAACGAAGCAGAGCGTCCGCTGATCACTGCTGGCGGCGGCATCATCAATGCAGACGCTTCCGATCTGCTGGTGCAATTTGCTGAAACCGTTGGCGTGCCGGTTATCCCAACCCTGATGGGCTGGGGCTCGATCGCTGACGACCATCCTCTGATGGCAGGTATGGCCGGTCTGCAAACCAGCCACCGCTACGGTAACGCCACCATGCTGGCTTCCGACTTTGCGCTGGGCATTGGTAACCGTTGGGCGAACCGTCACACCGGTTCCGTAGAAGTGTTCACCAAAGGCCGTAAGTTCGTTCACGTTGATATCGAACCGCCCCAGATCGGCCGTGTATTCGGTCCTGACTATGGCATCGTGTCCGACGCCAAAGCCGCGCTGGAGTTGTTCGTCGAAGTGGCAAAAGAATGGAAAGCCGCTGGCAAGCTGAAAGACCGTTCGGCATGGGTGAAAGAGTGCCAGGAACGCAAACGCACCATGCTGCGCAAGTCTGACTTCGACAACGTGCCGGTCAAGCCCATCCGTGTCTACGAAGAGATGAACAAATTCTTCGGCAAGGATGTGCGTTACGTGGCTTCCATCGGTCTGTCGCAGATCGCTGCTGCCCAATTCCTGCACGTGTACAAACCGCGCAGCTGGATTAACTGCGGTCAGGCAGGCCCGTTAGGCTGGACCATCCCCGCAGCGCTGGGTGTGCGCGCTTCGGATCCGACCAGCGATATCGTGGCGATTTCCGGCGACTATGACTTCCAGTTCCTGATCGAAGAGCTGGCAGTTGGCGCACAGTTCAAGCTGCCGTACATCCACGTTCTGGTCAATAACTCTTATCTCGGCCTGATTCGTCAGTCGCAGCGTAATTTCGACATGGATTACTGCGTGCAGTTGTCCTTCGAGAATATCAATGCGCCTGAACTGAATGGTTATGGTGTGGACCACGTGGCCGTGATCGAAGGCCTGGGCTGTAAGGCTATCCGTGTGTTCAAGCCGGAAGAGATTGCTCCTGCTTTCGCAAAAGCTCGCGAACTGATGAAAGAGTTCAGCGTTCCTGTCGTAGTGGAAGTGATCCTCGAACGCGTGACGAACATCTCGATGGGCACCGAAATCGACGCCATCAACGAGTTTGAAGAAGTTATCGACCTCAAATAATCACCAGCATAGAAAGGAATCGCTATGCCAAAACTGGCAGCTAATCTGACGATGTTGTTCAATGAAGTCGATTTTCTGAACCGCTTCGATGAAGCGGCGAAAGCCGGCTTTAAAGGAGTCGAATTCCTGTTTCCGTACGACTTCACCGTCGAACAGATCAAGGAAAAACTGACTTCCAACAATCTGGAACTGGTGTTGCACAATCTGCCAGCAGGTAACTGGGCAGGTGGCGAGCGCGGTATCGCTTGCCATCCGGATCGTGTCGCTGAGTTCGAAGAGGGTGTGGGCAAAGCCATTACTTATGCGAAGGCCTTGGGCGTGAAGCAGGTGAACTGCCTCGCCGGCATCAAGCCGCAAGGCGTATCCGATGCCGACGCTCGTGCCACGCTGGTAAAGAATCTGAAATTCGCGGCTGACAAGCTGAAAGCTGAAGGTATCCGTCTGTTGATCGAGCCGATCAACACCTTCGATATCCCTGGCTTCTTCCTGTCGGGCACGCAGCAAGCCGTAGATATCATCAAGGATACCGGTTCGGATAATGTCTTCGTGCAGTACGACATCTATCACATGCAACGCATGGAAGGCGAGCTGGCCAATACCATCAAGGCCAACCTCGCTTTCATCAAGCATGTGCAATTGGCGGACAATCCAGGCCGTTTCGAACCGGGTACCGGCGAGATCAATTACCACTTCTTGTTTAAATTCCTAGACGAGATCGGTTACGATGGTTGGATCGGTTGCGAGTACAAGCCCAAAGCGGGTACCGTGGCCGGTTTGGGTTGGCGTGCAGCACACGGTTGCTAAGCAACATCCAAGTAAACAGGCTGGCATAACCGGCCTGTTTTTCTGAAACCTGGAAATTTAATTTGTGGAGATTAGCATGGCAAAAGTTGGATTTATTGGCCTGGGCATCATGGGCGCACCTATGGCAGGTCATCTGCTCAAAGGCGGTCACACCCTGTATGTGCACGACGTCAAGGCTCCGCCGGCTGAACTGATTGAGGGTGGCGCTATCGCGTGCGCAAGCGGTGCAGAAGTTGCCAAAAATGCGGACATTATCATCACCATGGTGCCGGATACCCCGCACGTGGCAGCAGTACTGTTTGGTGAAAACGGCGTAGCCGCTGGTATATCCAAAGGCAAGATCGTGGTCGACATGAGCTCGATTTCGCCGATCGAAACCAAAGAGTTCGCTAAGAAAATCAACGAACTGGGCGCAGAATATCTGGACGCTCCCGTATCGGGCGGTGAAGTAGGTGCGAAAGCCGCTTCCCTGACCATCATGGTTGGCGGTCCGGAAAGCGCATTCAATACCGTTAAGCCTCTGTTCGACCTGATGGGTAAAAACATTACCCTGGTTGGCGGCAATGGTGACGGCCAAACCTGTAAAGTGGCCAACCAGATCATCGTAGCTCTGAACATCGAAGCCGTGGGTGAAGCACTGCTGTTTGCATCCAAAATGGGCGCGGATCCGGGCAAAGTGCGCCAGGCTCTGATGGGTGGCTTCGCTGCCTCCCGTATCCTGGAAGTGCACGGCGAACGCATGATCAAGCGTACGTTCAACCCAGGCTTCCGCATCGAACTGCACCAGAAAGACCTGAACCTGGCATTGCAAAACGCCAAGGCGGTCGGTCTGTCTCTGCCCAACACCGCAACTGCACAGGAACTGTTCAACACCTGTGCAGCTCACGGCGGCAAGGCATGGGACCACTCGGCACTGGTTCGTGCACTCGAAATCATGGGTAACCATGAGATCGCTAAAGGCTAATTGCTGAGGTTGTAAAAAAAGTCCTCCGTGCCCGCTGGCGTGGAGGGCTTTTGTTTAGTTGTGGAGCTTGGTTATAAAGCCTGATGGCTAAGCTTAGTTTTATAGATTTACCAGTTATTGAATAATCAGATTCACTCAAGGAATGGGAAGTACCCCTATGCCCGCTTTGGATAACCCGCGCCAGTTTTTGCTTGATCTTTACAATAGCGCTGTGGACGCTGTCAGTGCTGAAAAATGTCTGCCGCAATGGCTCCCTGAGCCGCCAGTTAATGGTCGTACGCTCGTCATCGGCGCAGGCAAGGGCGCAGCAGCAATGGCTGCCGCAGTGGAAAAACACTGGAAGGGGGAGATCTCCGGGCTGGTCGTAACGCGTTATGGTCATGGCGCAGACTGCAAGTGCATTGAAGTCGTGGAAGCGGCGCATCCGGTGCCGGATGAAGCGGGTCGCCAAGCCGCTGCGCGCATGATGGAGATGGTCAAGGGCTTGACCGAAAATGATTTGGTGTTGTGCCTGATTTCCGGCGGCGGCTCGGCCTTGCTAGCTTTGCCTGCAGCCGATATTACCCTGGAGCAGAAGCAGGCGCTAAATAAGGCTTTATTAAAGAGCGGCGCCGCGATCGGCGAAATGAATTGCGTGCGCAAGCACCTGTCCGCTATCAAGGGCGGCCGTCTGGCGCTGGCCTGTGCTCCTGCGCGCGTGGTAAGCCTGCTGATCTCCGATGTGCCGGGCGACGACCCAGGCGTGATCGCCAGTGGCGCAACCTTGCCGGATCCGACCACTTGCGAAGATTCGCTCGCCATCCTGAAAAAATACAATATCGATATCCCTGACAACGTGCGCAAGCATCTGGAGTCGGGTGCCGGCGAGACGCCTAAACCGGGCGACCCGCGTTTTGCGCGCAATTCTCACCATATCATCGCTACTGCCAATCAATCCCTGGAAGCTGCCGCTGAAAAGGCGCGGGCTGCTGGTATTACCCCTTACATCCTGTCCGATGACATTGAGGGCGAGGCACGCGATATTGGCAAGATGCACGCCGCAATTGCCAAGCAAGTTGCTCTGCACAATCAGCCTTTCACCAAGCCTTGCGTCATCCTATCCGGTGGTGAAACCACGGTAACGGTACGGGGCAATGGCCGGGGTGGTCGCAATGCGGAATTTCTGCTGAGCCTGGCGGCGACGCTGGATGGTCATCCCGGCATTTATGCGATTGCCAGCGATACCGACGGGATCGACGGTTCGGAAGACAACGCAGGAGCGTTGTATCAACCAGACAGCATCAGCCGCGCTGCAGCGCTTGGTTTGCGGCCCCGGGCTATGCTGGATAACAATGATGGTTACGGTTTTTTTAGTGCGTTGGGGGACTTGGTAGTGACTGGTCCTACGCGCACCAATGTCAATGATTTTCGGGCCATTCTGATCGTATAAGCAGTAACTTCACTTGATCCCGCGAATCAGTTTTTGCAGTCACTTCTCTCTATACGGAAAAATTAAAATGCGACGTCAACGCAATGCCAAAATCATCGCAACCTTGGGACCGGCCAGTTCCAGCAAAGAGACAATCCTGGCATTGTTTGAAGCGGGAGCCGATGTATTCCGCTTCAATTTTAGCCATGGCACTCAGGAAGACCATCGAATTCGTTATGAAACCGTGCGCGAAGTAGAGCGCATGGTCGGTCGCCCGATCGCGATCCTCGCAGACTTGCAAGGTCCCAAGCTGCGTATCGGTACCCTGGCAGAAGGCAAGATCATGCTGGTCCCGGGCGCTGAATTCACGCTCGACCGTGACCCGACTCCAGGTAACGTGGAGCGTGTTTGTTTGCCTCACCCAGAACTGTTCCAGGCTATCGAGCCTGGTCAATCGTTGCTGCTGGACGACGGCAAGCTGCGCCTGCAAGTGATCGATACCGACGGAAAAAGCCGAATGCGTACCCGTGTGGTAACCGGTGGCCCGCTGTCCGATCGTAAGGGCGTGAACGTGCCTGACGCAGTCCTGCCTATTCCTGTATTGACCGAGAAAGACCGCAAGGATCTGGAATTTGCACTGAGCCTGGGCGTGGAGTGGGTGGCACTGTCCTTCGTTCAGACGGCTGACGATCTGATCGAAGCACGCGAACTGATTGGTAACCGCGCAGCACTGATGACCAAGCTGGAAAAACCGCAAGCCATGCACTGTCTGGACGACATCGTACGCTTATCCGATTCGGTAATGGTGGCTCGTGGTGACCTGGGTGTGGAACTGCCTCCCGAGCAAGTGCCGGGCGCACAGAAACGTATCGTGCGCGCTTGCCGTCAACACGGTAAGCCTTGCATTATCGCGACCCAGATGCTGGAATCGATGATCAGCTCGCCAACCCCGACTCGTGCTGAATCCTCCGACGTGGCACACGCTATCTATGACGGCGTGGACTCCGTGATGCTGTCTGCAGAATCGGCAAGTGGTGCGTATCCGGTGCAGGCTGTTGCGATGATGGATCGCATCATCCGCGAAGTTGAACAGGACCCGCTGTATCGCAACATGATGGACGCGCAGCATCAGGCTCCGCTGCCAACACACGGTGATGCAATCTGCTCCGCGCTGCGTAGCGTAACCGAAATCATCGGTGCCAGCGCAACCGTGACATATACGACTTCTGGCCACAGCAGTATGCGTGCCGCCCGTGAACGTCCTACGGCGCCTATCCTGAGCATCACGCCACAAATCGCTACTGCTCGCCGCCTGGCCGTAGTCTGGGGTGTGCACTCGACCGTTAGCCCGGACGTGTACAGCGTAGATGAAATGGTGGCTGTCGCTACCAAGACTGCGGTCAACGAAGGCTTTGCCGAACCCGGTGGCCAGATCGTGATCGCAGCGGGTACGCCATTCGGTCAATCCGGTTCGACCAATCTGCTGCGTATTGCACAAGTTCCGCGTTAATCATTACGCGATCGCTCTGCGAAAAGGGATGTGTCTTCGGGCACATCCCTTTTTTATTGGCTATGCTTATTGAGGTGGGTGAGAAGCGTGTAGATAGTGCGGTCCACTATAGGCAGCAGATGGTTGAAAAGGCTTCAATGAGCATATTGCCGATCTGTAGTGTCCCGATCTGTAGTGTCGGGTAACAATCCAGGCTATATAGAGGGTTGATAGAGGTCGCGCTGGGGACGCTGGATAAACAATATTAGGAAGAGACTAAGTTGATGAGGGGATTCAAAGGAGAAGGGTTCAGCCGGAGAAGAATAAAAAAACGGCGCCCGAAGGCGCCGTTTTCATCAAGCAGATAAGCTGCTGACTGACAGTATTACACTGCGCCGGAAGCGTGCATTTGCTCGATTTGCTCTTTGGTGTAACCCAGTTGAGCCAGAACTTCGTCGGTGTGCTCGCCCAGCAGCGGGGAGCCCGTGATTTCCGGTTTCATGTCGGAGAATTTGATCGGGCTACCAACGGTCAGGTACTTACCGCGAACTTTGTGGTCAACTTCCACGATAGAGCCGCTCTTACGCAGGGATTCGTCAGCTGCGATTTCTTTCATGGACAGAACCGGTGCGCAGGGGATATAGTATTTACGCAGGATATCCACACCTTAGTACTTGGTTTTGTCTTTCAGCCAGTCTTCGATTTCTGCGAAGATATCAAAGATCTTGTCTTGACGAGCACGTGCGGTGTTGTAAGCCGGGTCGTTGATCCATTCTTCCTTGCCCAGTGCGCGGCAGATCGGTTCCCAAGCATGGCCCTGGATGGTGAAGTAGATGTAAGCGTTGGGATCGGATTCCCAGCCTTTACATTTCAGTACCCAGCCAGGCTGGCCGCCACCGCCGGCGTTACCGCCACGGGGTACGACGTCGGAGAAAGTGCCGTGCGGGTATTGTGGGTATTCTTCCAGGTAGCCCAGACGGTCCAGACGTTGCTGGTCGCGCAGTTTCACGCGGCACAGGTTCAGAACAGCGTCTTGCATGGAAACGGCAACTTTCTGGCCTTTGCCGGTTTGCTGACGGCCCATCAGAGCGGTCAGAATACCGATTGCCAGGTGCATACCGGTGTTAGAGTCGCCCAGAGCAGCAGCCGAAACGGTCGGCGGGCCATCCCACCAGCCGGTCGTGGAAGCGGCGCCGCCAGCGCACTGTGCCACGTTTTCGTAGACTTTCAGGTCTTCGTAGTGGTGACCATCGCTGAAGCCTTTAACCGATGCCAGAACCAGGCCAGGGTTCAATTCCTGGATGCGTTCCCAGGTGAAGCCCATGCGATCCAGTGCGCCCGGTGCGAAGTTTTCAACCAGCACGTCGGATTGCTTGATCAGTTTTTCCAGCACTTCTTTGCCTTGGGGAGTCTTGGTATCCAAGGTCAGCGAGCGCTTGTTGCTGTTCAGCATCGTGAAGTACAGAGCGTCGGCATCTTCGATGTCACGCAATTGGGTACGGGTGACGTCGCCTGCGCCCGGGCGCTCAACTTTGATCACGTCTGCGCCAAACCAGGCCAGCAGCTGGGTACATGCGGGGCCAGCTTGCACGTGGGTAAAGTCAATGATCTTAACGCCTTCTAATGGTTTTTTACTCATGATTGCTAGCTTCCTTATCAATCGTTTAACTTGGTCCCCAAAACAGAATAAAAAGCTCTGTTCAGGAAGTGAAAACTCCACCAACAAAGGTGGAGCGGCGCGAGCTTTTCAGCAGGCTTAATGATCCAACATTTATTTGGAAATCTTACAGCAAAAGCTGATACTAGTTCTGCAACATGAGCGTGTCAAGTTGCCAGCCTCCCAAGCCAAGGTGGTCTCCAGCCTGGCTTGATTGGCGCCGCATCGGTACTGCTTATGCGGCCGGCGCAGCCTTATTTCGAGGACTGCGCCGGGTTATATCGGGCAGGGCAGGTGCCCTGACTCCTCTTTTATTACTTCTTGCCGATCTGGCTGACGATGTTCAGATTGCCGATACGGCCAGACTCAACACCAGCTGCCGGGTCGATGATTGCGTCGATCATCGTGGTCTTGCCGGACTTGATCGCTGCGTCCAGTGCTTTCGCCAGTTCTTCCGGGGTTTCAACACGTACGCCTTCGCCGCCCAGCGATTTGCTGAACAGGTCGTAACGGGTTTCCGGATGGAACTTCATGCACGAGAATTGGTGTGCAGGATCCGCTTCGTCACCGCGGTAGATACCGCCGTTGTTCATGATGATCACGGTAACGGGCAGGTTGTAACGGGTCAGGGTTTCATATTCCATGCCGGAGAAACCGAAAGCGGAGTCGCCGCAGATTGCAACAACAGGCTTGCCGGATTCAACTGCAGCAGCTACTGCAGAACCCATACCGATACCCATGACACCCCAGGTGCCGGTGTCAACGCGCTTACGCGGTTGGTACTGATCGATCACCATACGGGCGTTGTCCAGTGCGTTGGCACCTTCGTTAACCAGGATGATGTCGGGGTAGTTTTTCAGCACGTCACGAATTGCGCCCAGCGAGTTGTGGTAGTTCATCTGCTGGGTGGCGGTGCCGATCTTGGCTTGCAGCTTGGCGCGGCTGCCCGCAGCGCGTTCAGCGACGGCTTTCATCCATTCAGCCCATTCAGCCGGCTTGTGACCTTTCAGGCCTGCACGCAGAGCGTTGACGCAGGACTGGATGTCGCCGACCAGAGGTGCTTCGATAGGCACGTTGCTGTCCATTTCGTTCGATTGAATGTCGATCTGGACGAATTTCTTCTTGACGCTGCCCCAGGTTTTGCCCTTGCCGTGAGCCAGCAGCCAGTTCAGGCGTGCACCAACCAGGATCACAACGTCGGACTCTTGCAGCACCATGGAGCGAGCTGCTGCACCGCATTGTGGGTGGGTATCGGATACCAGGCCTTTAGCCATGGACATCGGGGTGAAGGGAATGCCGGTTTCTTCAACGAATGCTTTGATATCGGCATCGCATTGAGCGTAAGCAGCGCCTTTGCCGAACAGGATCAGAGGCTTCTTGGCGCCTTTGATCAGGTCAACAGCGCGTTGAACTGCGTCAGGGCCAGGGATTTGTGCCGGAGCCGGATCAACAGGTACGAACAGGGTTTTCTTGCCTTCTTCTGCCGGCATGGTTTGCGCGAACAGACGAGCAGGGATATCCAGGTAAACGCCACCAGGACGACCGGACAGAGCGGTACGGATTGCGCGAACTACGGCAACGCCGATGTCTTCCGGACGGTTGATACGGAAAGCAGCTTTACAGAAAGGACGAGCGATGTTCAGCTGATCCATTTCTTCGTAGTCACCTTGCTGCAGGTCGACGATTTCACGCTCGGAAGAACCGGAGATCAGAATCATCGGGAAGCAGTTGGTGGTTGCGTTAGCCAGGGCGGTTACGCCGTTCAGGAAGCCGGGAGCGGACACGGTCACGCAAACGCCGGGCTTCTTGGTCAGGTAGCCAGCAACAGATGCTGCATAACCTGCGTTTTGCTCGTTGCGGAAGCTGAAGAACTTGTTGCCGCGAGCTTGCCACATACGGCCGATTTCCGTAACAGGAATACCGAGCAGACCGTAGATGTTGGTAATGCCGTTCATTTCCAGAGCGTCCATCAGGAGATGGAAGCCATCGGTCAGTTCGGTTGCGTCGTTCAGTGCTGCTGTTGGTGTATCGTTTTTCATGATGAAATCTTTCTCTTCGTTTGATTTCGATAAAGATTATGCAACCCTGTTACAGGCGGCATTATGGGACGGACCCGTTATAAAACTCGTTGATACATGTGGGTTGCCTTAAGCTTTGAATTCGCGGCTTGAGTGACTTGACCAGCGTGACTGGAAACGTTGTTCAAGCTTGGAAAATCATGGCGTAAAGCGCGCCTTGGTACCTGGCAATATGCACTTGCATGCATACCCTATTTAAAGTCCCGGTATCATATAAATCTGCTCACGCTTCTATCATTGACCACGGTCAATTTTCACCGCATCATAGCGGTTTCCCCGAGCACGTCCTCGTCGCAACTCATGTCTTTGATTGCCAATCATCCGGAAAAAAACATTATCCGGGTCCAACTGACACAGAACCTTGTCCTTAAGGGCATGAGTTCTACCGCATTCGCCGAGCTGGAACCGCAGTTAGAAATTGTGGATTTCCAGAAAGGCGATTTCCTGCTGCATCAGGGCGTCCATGAAATGGAACAGTATTTTATTCTGGATGGCGTTTTAAAGCGAGTGGTTACTAACCAGCAAGCTAAAGAGATGATATTGCGCTTCGCTCATGAGCGCGATATCGAGACCAGCTATGCTGCGTGGCGACTCCGAACACCAACGCCGTACAGTATCGTGGCTGTTACCAAGGCTCGTGTCGCCAAGCTGCCCATGCATCAGTGGGCGGTTTTCTTGGACCGCTACGATAACGTCAAGCAGATGTTCGAGTTCGAGGTGATGCGCCTGATGAGTGAGATCATGGCCCATACCATCACCTTGCATTTGCTCGACGCTCCCGGCCGCGTGCATCGCTTCATGCGCAAGCAGCCGGAACTATCGGACCGCATTCCCAAAAAAGAACTCGCTTCCTATCTCAATCTGTCGGCAGAAACCCTCAGCCGCCTGAAGCACAGTGGAAAGATCTGAATCCTCCGGATCTCCGCCTCTCACAAGGAGGCAACCCGTTTCCACCTCTGCCCCGTCCGGGGAAAGTTCCCGCAGTGAACGCCTTTCTCGTTTGATCCTTGCCCTTACTATGTGCCTGGGCGGCTTAGGTTTGTTCGCGCTGCTGTACTTCCCGCTCAAATATCTGAAGTAGGGGCGGAGGGCCCGGCCAGGTATAACGGCCTTAAAGGTCTTTGAATTGCTCGCGCAGCTGGTTTTTCTGTACTTTTCCCATCGTATTGCGCGGCAGTTCGTTGATAAAGAATAGGCGCTTTGGCACCTTGAAATTGGCAATGCGCGCCTTCAACGCTGCGATGATGCGGTCTTCATCCGGAAACGTGCCGGTTTGAGGCACGATCACTGCCGTCACCGCCTCCCCAAAGTCGGCATGCGGCAAACCTATGACGGCAGATTCGCGCACGCCTTCCATGTCGTCGAGTATCAGTTCGATCTCTTTCGGGTAGACGTTGTAGCCGCCGGAAATGATCATGTCTTTGCTGCGTCCGACGATGTTCACATAACCGGGCGAGTCCACATATCCCAGATCGCCGGTTCTGAAGTAACCATCTTTCGTGAATGCTTCGGCGGTTTTTTCAGGCATACGCCAATAGCCCTGGAAGATATTCGGTCCCTTGACCTCGATCTGTCCGATTTCTCCATCGGGCAGGGAGTTGCCCTCCAGGCCGGCGATGCGCAAGGATACACCCGGCAGCGGGAAGCCAACTGTGCCTGCGATGCGTTCGCCGTCATAGGGATTGGACGTCAGCATGGTGGTTTCGCTCATGCCGTAACGCTCCAGGATGGTATGTCCGGTGCGTTCGCGGAAGCGGTTAAAGGTGTCGCTTAACAAGGGCGCGGAACCGGAAATGAAGAGGCGTACCGACTGGCACAGAACCTGATCGAAATCCGGCTCTGCCAGCAGGCGTACATAGTAAGTGGGTACCCCCATGAAGATGCTTGCGCGAGGCAGGTAAGTCATGACTTTCCGTACATTGAAGCCGGCCAGGAAAATCATCTTGCTGCCATTGAGCAGGGCGCCGTGGCAGGCAACGAACAAGCCGTGGACGTGAAATAAAGGGAGCGCATGTAGCAGCACATCACCTTTTCGCCACTGCCATGCTTCATGGAGCACCAGTGCGTTGGAGGATAGGTTCTGGTGCGAGAGCATCGCTCCCTTGCTGCGACCGGTGGTGCCCGACGTATAAAGGATCGCGGCCAGGTCGTCCGACTCGCTCCAGGCCGTTTCGAATGCATCCGCTTGTGGCGCTGCATGTTCCAGCAAGGTGCCGGAAGGTTTTCCATCATCCATGCCGGCCAGGGTGAAAACATGGCTGACTCCATGTCGTGCAGCGCATGCCTTCATCCAGCTCAGGTTGGCAGGTGTGCATACCACGACGGAAGGTTTGGCGTCGCCGATGAAGTAGTCGATTTCCGCTTCGCGATAAGCGGTATTCAGGGGGAGGAAGACATAACCCGCGCGCACGGTGGCGAGATAAAGCATCAGCGATTCCGGCGACTTTTCCACTTGCACGGCGATGCGTGCGCCACGCTGAAGCTGCAGGCTGGTCAACAGGTTGGCGAGCTTTGCTGTGGCTCGTTCCAGGTCATTCCAGGAGTAGTACAGGCCGCTCTCGGTTTCTATGCAGCAGGCGCTGCGATCGGCCGGAAAGCGTGAAGCAAATAGTGCGTACAGATTGGCATTCATAAGGTAAAACGAATTTATTTTCCCCGAAAGACCGGCGGGCGTTTTTCCAGGAAGGCGAGTACGCCTTCCTGATAGTCTTGGGTGCCGAGGAAAGCGAAGGCCTGATTGATATCCTGTTCGCTGAGTGGTGCAGCAGCGGGCGATAGGCGCCGTACCAGTTGTTTGGTCGTGCGAGCGGCGAGCGGCGCGCCTTGTGCGATGCGTTCTGCAGTTTGTTGGACTTCGGCCCAAAGGTCCTCCGCCACTCTGTTCAGCAATCCTTTTTCCTTTGCCTCCGCGGCATCGAAAAGGCGTCCTTCCAGCAGTATTTCCAGCGTGGCCGCTTTTCCCAGTAAGTGCAGCATGGCACGCAGTTCGATAGGGGCAAGGGGGAATCCGAGGCGATTTATCGGAACGCCGAAGCGTGCGCTGGGAGAGGCAATCCGGATATCGCAGGCGCAGGCCAATTCCAGTCCGCCGCCTACACAAACGCCTTCGATGGCTGCGATCGTGGGATGCAGGCAACCGCTGATGGCTTCCAGTGCGCCGGCAATCAAACCCATGTGATAACGCTTGGCGCTTTTCAGATCATTGCGAACTCGTGGAAATTCTTCAATGTCGGCGCCGGAGGCGAAGTGTCCGCCGGCACCGCGCAAGATCACGCAACGCAGATTTTCATCTTGCGAAAGCTGGTTGAAGGTCTGCGCCAGTACGCGCCACATTGTGGCATCGAGCGCATTGCGTTTGCCCGGATTGCTGAGCGTGACGGTAGCAATAAAACCATTCTTGTCGAGCAGGATGTCAGCCATGATGAAGGATTACTGAAAGCGGTGAAAGTCAGGCATGGGCGAAACGCTTGTTGCTGTAGGCGATATAAAGCAGCGCCAGGCCCAGGACGATCATGGGAAGCGACAGCATCTGGCCGGCGGACAGGGTAAGGCCGGCGAAGCTGACTTCATAATCGGGCGTGCGGAAATACTCGGTGAAGAAACGCGCACAACCGTAACCCAGAGCGAATAGTCCGCTCACAGCCATACGCGGACGTGGTTTCCGCGCGAAGATCCACAGGACAACGAAGAGCAATACGCCATCCACCAGCGCTTGATAAATAGGCGAGGGATGACGCGGCAGTGCATCGACATTAGGCCAGATCATGGCCCACGGCAGACTGGCATCGGCTACACGTCCGGGTAATTCAGCATTAATGAAATTGCCGATGCGTCCGGCCGCATAACCAAGCGGCACAAGCGGCGCGATCAGATCCATCACATCCATCAGATGCCGGTTCGCGCGCCGCGCCCAGATCGCCATTGCGACCAAGACACCGAGAAAACCGCCATGGAAAGACATGCCGCCTTTCCAGATCGCGAAAATTTCCAGCGGATGTGAAAAATACCAGGCCGGGTTATAGAACAGCACTTCTCCCAGGCGCCCGCCGATGACCACACCCAGCACGCCGTAGAAAAGCATGTCATCCAGGTGCTCGTTCTTCCAGCCAGCTGCGGCAATGTGTGGCTGTTTCAGGCGCAGGCGTCCCAGCACGATGAACTGCAGAAAAGCCAGCAGGTACATCAGCCCGTACCAGCGCACGGACAAGGGGCCGAGCGAAAAGGCGATCGGGTCGGGCATCGGGTGAATCAGCATTAATGTATTTTCCTCAGATGTTCCAGAAATGCGCGCAATACCGGCGAGGTATTGTCGCGGCGCCAGGCCAGGCCGGTTTCCACCAGCGGCGTCTTGTCACGCAGTGCGCGGTATTAGCCCCCGGGCCATTGCAGGTTGGATACCGATTGTGGCACAAGCGCCATGCCCATGCCGGCTGATACCAGCCCGACAATGGTTTGCATCTGTATCGCTTCCTGGCCGATATGCGGCGTCAGCCCTGCATCGCGGAAGCAACCAAGGATAGCATCATGCAGCCCCGGTGCAATCTCGCGAGGGAAAATGATGAGGGGTAAGTCGTTGAGCGAGCGCAAGTGTAGAGGACCTTTGCGTTTTGCCATGTTTTGCGGCAGGGCTGCAACCAGTGGTTCGGTTAATACCGGCACATAATCCAGCTCATCCTTAAGCCTCTCAGGCAGAGGTGGAATCAGCAGACCCACATCGATTCGTCCCTGCGCCAGTTCTTCCAGTTGAATATTGGTCGTGGCTTCTCGCAGCTCAATATGAACCTGAGGATAGGTCCTGCGAAATTCACGCAAGAAGCTGGGCAATACGCTGTAATCGGCGGTAGACACGAAGGCAAGCGTCAGCTTGCCGGATTCTCCGTGGGCTGCGCGTTGCACTAGTGACGGCAGCGCGGCCACCTGCTGCAGCAGGCGTTGCGCTTCCGGCAGCAGCGCGTGTCCAGCTGGGGTCAGTTGTACGCTGCGCCGCGTGCGGAAAAACAGCTCGCATTGCAATGTCGCTTCCAGGTTTTGTATGGATTGCGATAGCGGCGGCTGAGTCATGTGCAGGCGCGCAGCAGCGCGGCCGAAATGCAATTCCTCGGCAACCGCGACAAAATGACGAAGCTGGCGCAGGTCGATATTCATATGAGTTTCATATTAACGTGCGCGAAATGATATTTCGACGGCACTTGCTGCGCAATGCATTCCTTAATGTCCGTTAAGGGAATGAGGAAGTTAAGTGTTATCGCGCATGGCCTCACCCGAACCACAGGCGGATCAGGAGGAAAGCAGGAAGCAGGAAAGAAAGGGCAGTATGGCAGTGCCTGCTTATGCTTGCCAGAGATGGGTCTGCACGGGGAAGATGTTGCCTATCCAGAAAAAAAGGGCAGGCCTGGCATTGGAATGACGGGAGGGCGTTACTTCTTGCCGAAAGTTTTTTTTACGCGCCCTTGGCGTATATTGTGGACGCTATCTGCGGCCTTCTTTTTCTTATCCAGGC
>JAEZLB010000054.1 GCA_023435945.1 Pseudomonadota bacterium
GAAACGCACTACGCTTGTTCTCTCCGCTCTGGCTCTTGCTTTGTCCGCCAACGTCATGGCTCAGGAAAGCCCATGGCAGGTGCGGGTACGCGCGGTTCATCTCGACCCTGCAGACAAGTCTGATCCTGTAGGCGGTGCCGTTGCAGCCGACCGTATCACGGTGAGCGACAAGTATATTCCCGAAGTAGATATTTCCTATTTCTTCTCGCCGAACATTGCAGCGGAACTGATCCTGACCGTGCCGCAAAAACACAGTGTGTATCTGGACGGGGCCTATATCGGCAGCTTCAAGCATCTGCCGCCGACACTGACCTTGCAATACCACTTCACGCCGGAATCCAGGATCAGTCCTTATGTCGGCGTAGGTGCCAATTACACCCGCCTGGGCAGCGAGAAAATGGGCGGCATGAAGCTGGAAAACGACAGCCTGGGCTTTGCGCTGCAGGCAGGCGTGGATTACAAGCTGGATAAGAACTGGTCGCTGAACCTGGATGTGAAAAAACTCCAGTTGCGCAGCGACGTATATGACGCCACCGGCGCCAAGATCAGCAAGGTGAAAGTCGATCCGCTGCTGATTGGCGTAGGTGTCGGTTATCGCTTCTGATCTTGTGTGCCGCAGCGAGTAGCGGCAAGATTCAGTCAATCGGCTTTGTGTTAGTCCTTTTGCGGCACATCTCCTTAGGGGACGTGCCGCTTTTTTATGGTGGAACAGGAAAGCGGAGCATAATGAGCATGCTGTATCGCGGCTCCTCGTCATCCTTTGAAGCGGCGGTGCGGATAGCACCGGCATTGAGGTCCGCGTTTTAATCACCACCCAAAGGGCGCCTGCGTAATTTTCAGTTGTGGTTTCCCGTTCTGTCAGCTTTACTTCCGGAGAAAGTAGGGTCGCGACAACAAGCCGGACTAGACTTTCCCGATGGTGCGAAGTCCATGTTATACCGTAGAGCCCCTGTTCAAGAGAAAACTGAAATCACACAGCATACGGACCTGGGAAGCAGGTAACGAGGATATTGCATGATGCGTGATCAGCCTCTATTCATACCGTAGCCGGTTCGCGGCGCGACCGTATCCCGATTGCCCCGCTTAGTCAGATCAGCTTTTTATGTAGCAAGCAGGGCCACTGCCAATTTGAGGAGCGGTAAATGGAAAGCGGAAAAACGATAGTAGTGGAATCCCAGATGCTTATTCGCAGGCCGGCCTCCGAGTGTTTCGAAGCCTTTGTGAATCCGGAGATCACCACCCGATTCTGGTTCACGAGAAGCAGTGGCCGGCTTGCTCCGGGCAAGAAAGTGCGTTGGGAGTGGGAGATGTTCGGTGTCGGCGATGACATCACTGTCACGGAGTGGGAAGAAAACCGTCGCATCGTGGGTGAATGGGAGGATGATCCGACTACGGTTGAATGGCATTTTGAAGCTGTCGGAGACAACGCCACCTTGGTCAGGATTTCCTGCCGGGACTTTCATGGCAAGGAGGCGGAGGTGTTGTCCCAAGCCATTGATACCAAGGGCGGCTATACCATGGTGCTGGCCGGGCTCAAGGCATGGCTCGAACATGGCATCGAGCTTAACCTGGTGCGCGACCAGTTTCCCAATACCGCGCCGGTTTGATCATGGCTTCCGGTAAGCGCGGACCCAGGGAAACTTTTCCGCTGTCTTAGCGCTGCCCCTAACCAGTGCTGACCGGTGTGCGCTTGGTCAGCCCACTTTCATCCGGGACCATCGCCACGCCCCTTCCGCCGAATACAAGGCCAGCCCCGCCCAGATAAACATGAACCCGATCAGCCGATTGCCCGAGAACGGTTCGTGAAAGACCCATACGCCTATCAGCAATTGCAAAGTCGGCGCAATGTATTGCAACAGTCCCAGCGTGGACAAGGGAATGCGCCGGGCACCAGCGGCGAACAGTAGCAAGGGAATGGCGGTGACCGGGCCGGCAGAGGCAAGTAGCCATTTCGTCGCCGCGGTTCCGTTGGCAAAAGCATTCTGGCCTGCGACATCCAGCATGACCAGTACGACAGCCGCCACTGGCAGCAATACCAGCGTTTCCAGTGTCAGGCCTTCCAGTGCGCCAAGTGGTGCCGTCTTACGCAGCAAGCCGTAGGTGCCGAAAGTCAGCGCTAGGGAGAGGCCTATCCATGGCAGATGGCCGTTATGCCAGGTCAGCCATGCTACGCCGGCCGCCGCCAGGCCTACCGACCACCATTGGGCCGGACGCAGGCGTTCCTTTAGCAACAGCAATCCCATCAGTACGTTGACCAGCGGCGTGATGAAATAACCCAGGCTGGCATCGACGATACGGTCATGCTGCACCGACCAGATATAGATAAACCAGTTGACCGACAGCAGCACGGCGCTGGCGGTGAATCCGGCCAATACACGTGGCTGGCGCAGTGCCTGAGACAACCATGCCCAGCGCCAGCGAACGCTGAGTACCAGCGCGACAAAGAGAAAGGACCACAGGATGCGATGCATCAGCACTTGTTCGGCAGGCACATGCTGCAGGGTCTTGAACCATAAGGGGAACAAGCCCCACGAAATATAGGCCGATAGTGCCAGCAGGATGCCGCTTTGCATCAGTTGAAATCCGCGGAAAGTGGAAGGGGAAAGCCGGGAATGGAGCAGGAATTATCGCGCTAATCGCATTTAGTTGCCGGAGGGTGAAAATCCGGGGAGTGTCTATGAATTGTCATGGAGCAAAAGCGCGACTGGACAATCCGTTACGCTGCAATAAGGCCTGCAGCGTACCTATTCCTGGCGCAAAAGGAACGAACCTTGTTGCAGACGATTTGTCCCACAGTCACATTCTCATGATGTTTCCGCCATGACTGGAATCTCGGAGCCTTCCCTCTGTACGCGGCCGCGCTATCAGGTCTTACTCGATAACCGACCGGATGCCGTTATTGTTCTTGATGGGCAGAACCGCATCCTCGAATGGTCACATGAAGCGCAGCACTTGTTTGGCTGGACGGCAGACGAAGTACAAGGAAAGACACTGGCAGATACCGTGCTGCAGTCTCCCGATTCCTCTCAGCCGCATGGGCCGCTGCCCACCGCAGCCGAGCCTTCGTCAGTCGAGGAGGGCGGAATACGCATCGCCATGCATGCACGTCACAAGGAAGGCAGGGCCATACCGGTGTCGTTGTCGCTGCTTCCGCTTTCCGAACAGAATAACAATGGCAAGAAGACGGGCGATGAAAGCAGGGCATTGATGCGTGCATTAGCGCAGATGAATATGACCCAGCGGCTCATCGACGCCATGGCCGACGCTATCGTGGTGAGCGATAAGCAGGGCCGGGTTCTCCTCGTTAATTCCGCTGCACGCCTCTTGTTCGGTCTGGACATGCCATCAACGCAGCATGACCTGTCGATTCATGAACTGATCCTGCTGCAGGAAGATGGCATCACGTCGATCTCCCCCGACAAGCACCCGCTATACAGCGCGCTGGACGGACTGCCGGTCTACCAGCGTGTTGCGGTGGTGCGCTCTCCCTATCGGGCAATGCCGATCGACGTATCCATTAATGCCACACCCGTGTTCGACCCCGATAACCCGAACGCCGGCATGGTCGCCGTGTTTCACGACATCAGTGAGTACAAGCGGCATGAGAGGGCGCTGGCGCAGCAGATCTGCGCGCTTCAGGAGCAGGCTGAACTGCCGGATCTCATGCGCGATGCGCTGATGGTCCGTAGCTTGCCGGACAATGTCATCCGCTACTGGAGCCGGGGCGCCGAGCGCTTATATAAGTTCCGCAGCGATGAGGCAGTAGGCTGCATGAGCCACGAACTACTGGCGACGCAATTTCCGATGCCCATGGCGCAGCTCCTGGAGCTGGCCCGGCAGCAGGGTTACTGGGAAGGAGAAGTGATCAACACGGCAGCCGATGGAACACAACGGGTCGTTCTGAGTCAGTGGATCGTGGAGGCTCGGGACAGCCTTGCTGTACGCATTGTGGAAACTAACGCCGATATCACGCAGCGCGTGCACGGCGAGCAAGCATTGCGCCAGTCATTGCAACACTATGCCTTGCTGGTCGAGTCGACGACAGAGTACGCCATCATGCTGCTGTCGGCTGACGGCAGGATAGAAAGCTGGAATCGCGGCGCGGAAATAATATTGGGCTACAACAGGAATGAAGCGCAGGGTCAGCATGTCGATCTGCTATTCACAACGGAAGACCGTCTGCACTACATGTCCTTGCGGGAACTGGAAAAAGCACGGCGAGAAAAGCGTGCTGATGATGATCGCTGGCATGTGCGGCGCGACGGCAGCAAATTCTGGGCTACCGGCGTGACCATGCCAATTTTCCATCCGGACGGCAGTGTGCGCGGCTTCGTCAAGATCATGCGTGACAAGACACAGCAGCGGCTGGCGGACGAACAGACGCATTTTCTTGCCAATCATGATGCCTTGACCGGCTTGTACAACCGGGTAAGGTTTGCCGATGAGTTGCATCATACGATTGCCCTGTGCGAACGTAACCGGGCCGGCTTTGCGCTGTTTTTGATGGATCTGGATCGCTTCAAGTTGGCCAACGACACCTTCGGCCATCACATCGGTGACCTGTTGTTAAAGGAAGTGTCGCTGCGTATTCGCGCCACCCTGCGCGAAACCGATTTTGTGGCACGCCTGGGCGGCGACGAATTCGTCCTCATCCAAAGGGAATGCACGCAACCGCAGGCCGCCGAACTGGCTTCCCGGGAAAGTCGCGTACGGGCCCTGCGGCGTGCCTTGCAGGAGGGCCAGTTCGAGCTGTATTACCAGCCGCAGATCGACCTGAGAAGCTGGAAGGTATCCGCAGTCGAAGCATTGCTGCGCTGGCATGCAAGCGAACTCGACATGCTGCCGCCGCGAGACTTTTTGGGGGAGGCCGAAGAATCCGGCATCATCATCGAAATCGGCGTGTGGGCCTTGCGGCAAGCCTGCCTGCAAATCCGGCAATGGCAGCAAAAGGGCTTGTCCGACCTGCGTGTGTCAGTCAATTGCTCGGCACGCCAGTTCAACGACCCCGAGTTCATGGCCATGGTGCCGCGCGTGCTGCGTGAGACCGGACTTGCCGCATCGTCGCTGGAGCTCGAAATCCAGGAGGCATTGCTGGCGCAGCGCTCGGAAATCAAGGAACAACTGTCAGCGCTGCGCATGCTGGGCATACGCATCACCGTAGACAACTTCGGCACGGGTAATACCGCCCTGAGGGATTTGCAGGGGCTGGAAGTGGACGCGCTGAAGATCGACAAGGCCTTTGTGTGTCATCTGCCGCACCGGCGCGAAGATTCCGCCATTACCTCTGCCATTATCAGCCTGGCGCATAGCCTGGGTATAGGCGTGGTGGCAGGCGGCGTGGAAACGGCCGAACAGCTGGCCTACCTGCAGTCGCGCGAATGCCAAAGTGCACAGGGATTTATCTTCAGTCCACCGGTGACCGCTGATGAGTTTGAAGGATTGCTGATGAGCGGAAACTGGTCCCGCTTCAATCGTGCTCCAGGCATGGAGGATCCGGAAGGCGTGTACCGGCTTCATTGAGCAGAACGGTTATCCCATGGCAAAAAGAACCGAACCTGAAAAACAGATGAATTATGTGCGTGCAGGAGGGCTGTATGTCAGCAGTAATCTGTTGGCAATTGCGGGCCGCCTGGCACATATCGCGGGCTGGGCGCTGGAATTGCCGGAGAAAAGACTGTTGTGGTCGGACCAGATCTATACCATCCTGGAATTTCCGCGGGACGCCGTTTTGTCGCTGGAAGAAGCGATAGCGCTCTATACCTCGCCCAGTCGCGAACTCTTGGTCGCCGCACTGGATCGCTGCATCAGCGAGGGCATATCGTTCGATGACGAGCTGGAGATCCATACCGCAAGCGGACGTTTACTGACAGTGCGCCTGATCGGCGAAGCCATGCGCGATGACGAAGGGCGCATTGTGCGCATCGAGGGCGCATTTCAGGACATTACTGAAGTCAAGCGGGCAGCCGAAGACCTGATCAGCAGCAGGATGCGTTTTCGCCAGTTGGCCGATGCCATGCCACAAATCGTCTGGACCGCCGATCCGGATGGCAGCCTGGACTATATCAGCCAGGCCGGTGACCAGTACACCGGCATGCCGCTTACCCAGAGCGCGCCGGAGCGGTGGGTAAAAGCGGTGCATCCCGACGATGCGCAACGGGTGTTGATGGCGTGGAAGCACTCGGTATTGAGCGGCAGGATTTTCATGATCGAGTATCGGCTATTCAATGCCGCGGCACAGGAATACCGCTGGCATATGGTAAGGGCCGTGCCAATACGCGATGACAAATACCGCATCATCAAATGGTATGGAACGGCCACTGATATCCTTGATCGCCGGTTGGCGGAAGAGCGCGCGCGCAATCTCGC
>JAEZLB010000229.1 GCA_023435945.1 Pseudomonadota bacterium
AGATCGTGGATCACCCCATCAGCCTCCGCCAAGCATTCTGGGCACCGTACCGCAAGGCTACCCGCATTGTCAGCGAGCAGGTGGAGAAATTCGCCGCAAGCCGGGCCAAGGGCGTGGATGACATGACAAACAAGCTGGCGGCCGACGCCGGCAAGACGGTTGAATCCGGCACCAAGCCTGTGGTAGCGCCCTTCGACGCAGCCCGGTTTGCCGGTATCTTTGCAGCCCTCGGGCTTGCCGTCGGCGCAATTGGCACTGCCCTGGCATCGGTAATCACCGGCTTTTTGGGTCTCAAGGCGTGGCAGATGCCACTGGCAGTGCTGGGCCTCATCCTGTTTATCTCGGGCCCTTCCATGGCCATGGCCTTTTTCAAGCTAAGGAACCGTAACCTGGGACCCATCCTGGACGCCAACGGCTGGGCCGTGAACGCCCGCGCCCGCATCAACATCCCCTTCGGCACTGAGCTGACACGCCTGGCCCGCCTGCCGGAAGGAGCTGAGCGCAGCCTGCGCGATCCTTACGCCGAGAAGAGCTCGTCGTGGAAACTCTATTTTGTCCTGGGGATACTGGTGGCAGTCGTGCTCGCCTATCTCGACTTCAGCTTTTTCTGAGGCGGTCCTCAACAGTCGCCAGGATTTCCTCTCTTTAGCGTACGAAAGCACACCATCTTGCCATCCCGGTTCGGCATAGCAGGCCGCCACCGGGATGGCCACCCCTCTTCTCTCCGGGTTATTCACTGAAGCAGTCGAAACAGTGCAGCCTCGGCTTGGGCCGATACATGCAGTCCGAAAAAGAGCCCTGCTGCGAAATCCCGAAGCATTCTTATTCAGGACAATAGCTGCTTGGACACCGATAAGGGTGGCGCAGCCTGACAGCTCAGCCCCTGCGTTAAAGCGTGACAGTTACTTCAGTCATTAAGCGTCAGTTTTGGAGGGGGATAGCAAGTACTCTCCAGCGCGCCGCTTTCTACTCAGCCTGTCACGGTATGGCTTTAAATCCTTGATAGACAAGGATTCCTCACGGATTAACAGTCCACTAGTTTTGAACGGATTCGATGCAATACCGCGCAATCGCCTGCAACACCTCGGGGTTTTCTCCTGCCGCCTCTACCCGTTTGAAATTCACTTGCGGATAATGTTGCTGGAGGTCCTGCATGATGACTGGCAGGTCACGCAGCACATGGCCGCCCTGCCCGAGAAATACCGGCACGATGGTAACCTGGCCACAGCCATGGGCGACCACCTTTGCCACTGCTTCCGGCAAACGCGGCTCCATCAACTCCAGGAACGCCAGTTCCACCTCCTGCTGCGGTGACTGTTCCTTTACTAGCCTCTGCAAACGCTGAAAAGGGGCGGCCCAGCGAGGGTCACGCGCGCCATGGGCAAACAGGATCAGTGCCGATTTTTCCATGTTAATGTCTCTCTACTCGCCATAGCGCGATGATGGCCGCCAGCAGAAACAGGCCGCTGGGGAGCAAGGCTGTCAATGGAGCCGGCCAGGTGTTGAGCAGGCCGACATGCGCAAACAGGCTGTTCAGCAACTGGAAGGATACGCCTATCATGATGCCGATGAAAATCTTCAGGCTCACGCCGCCCGAACGCGCATGCAGGTAAGCGAACGGCAAAGCCAGCGCCATCATCACGAAGATAGCGAGCGGATAAGTGATCTTTTTCCAGAATGCGATTTCGTAACGATCGGTTTCCTGCTTGTTACGACGCAGATGTTCTGTATAGGTCCACAATTGGTAAGCGGACATGCGCTCCGGATCGGAGAAAACCACGCCCACGATATCCGGCGTTACTTCCGAGATCAGTTCGCGGCTATCCCATTTTCGCGTAGTGACGGCATTGGCAGACTTGTCGATGGAACGGCTATAACTCAGCGCATTGGTGGAAAAGCGGGTTTCCGTCACATCGACCATTTCCCATTTATTGCTGCCCAGATAATCCGCATGATCTGCCGTAATCACTGCATTCAGATGCAATTCATTGTCGAACTCGTAAATCGTCAGGTGACGCAGTTGGCCCGCAGGGGTGATTTCGCGCACATTCAGAAAACGCGTACCTCTTGATGTTTCATCGACTTCTTCGTGCTTGATCATGTCCTTGGCCCACATTCCCGAGCGAAACTCCTGGGATACGGAAGCACCTAGTACCGATAGTTTTTGTTTCTTGGCGTACTCCGCCGCGCGTGGCGCCACGAACTCTCCGAGCAAAAACGTCGCCACCGCAAAAATCAGTCCAATCCGCAACAGCATGCGTCCCGCCATGGCGGCCGACATGCCGGCCACGCGCATGATGGTGAACTCCGAGCGGGACGCAAACTGCGCCAGCACCCATACGGCGCCAATCAGGACTGCAATAGGCATCAGTTCATAGGCATAGCCGGGGAAACCCAGCAGCACATACAGGGCCGCGTTGTAGAAATCATAATCGCCACGTCCTACTTCCCTTAACTCGTACAGCAGGTCGATAAAAGCAAACAGCATCAGGAAAGCCAGCAGCACAAACAGGATAGCGCGCAGCAACTCGGAGGCGAAGTAACGTCGTAATACCTTCATAAGCGGTTCAGTTATCCTTGTTCCTGCATGTCACGAGGCAGCCCGGGGACGAAAGCGGATTTTCCGGACCAGCGCATTCCAGATGACCAGCGGATGGTAGCGGCTGTTGACTTTCATGCGCCAGGCAAACAATGTGAAAACCAGCAATCCAATCACGACATGCAGCGGCCACCATGCCAGCGAAAAAGGCAATTGTCCGAACATCACGGCATTACGCAACACATTCACCAGGTTGCTGTAGACCACGAAAACCATCAGTGCAACGATCAGGCTGGCAGATCGCCCGCTGCGCGGATTGACAAAGCTAAGCGGAATGGCCATCAGCATCAGCATCAGCCCCATCAGGGGCGAGGCAATACGGGACAACAATTCGCCCCGACTGACTCCTCCCGAATCCTCCAGCAATCGCTTGGTCGACAGCGCACGCGATGTGGTATCGCCCGTGATCACGGGTGCCTGCCGCGACACCAGCACGCCATAACGTTCGAATTCCATTACCTGGAAATCCGGCTGCCCCGGCAAGCCATCGTAACGCCGGCCATCCTGCAGCACCAGGAAGCGTCCGCCGTGTTCGTCGGTTTCTATCAATCCTTCCCGCGCCACCACGATGCTGGTACGTCCATCCTGGACCGTATTGACGAATACATTGCGTACCCTGCCCTGATCCTCTGCAAGTCCTTCTACGAAGAATACGCGATCGGCTGACGAAGACTCCTGGAATCGTCCCGGCGAAATGCGGGCAATATCCTCGCGCTTCTGAAAACGCTCCTGGAATTCGGCCCGGTGCTGGTAAGCCCAAGGCGTTACCCACATACTCAACAAGGCCGTGATGATGGCCAACGGTATACCCAAGGCCAGCACCGGCCTGATCCAGGCCGACAGGCTTTGGCCCGAAGCGAACCAAACCACCATTTCCGAATCCTGATAACTGCGACTGATAACGAGCAGGACAGCAATGAAACCCGTAAGATTCAGCAGAATGGGCAGATAACCAAGGGATGTGAACCCAATCATGGCAATCACATCCTGCGAAGCAATCTTGCCACCTGCTGCCTGACCCAGGATACGGATCAGCATCACGGTTACGGTGATGGTGAAAAGCGTAGTGAAAACAGCGCTGGCAGTACTGAGTAATTCGCGTCGTAGGGCGCGCTGAAAAATCATGGGCAGACTATAATTGGGAAAATTAAAGGAGCGACAACAATGGAATTTAGCATAAAGTCTATCGATGCCCGGAACGCCCTGCCCCAGGCAAAAACTGGTTGTATTGTAGTCGGTATCTACGAAAACAAAAAACTGAGCAGCGCGGCAACTTCGCTGGATGGCAAGGGGGCGATTACCGCTGCCGTCAAGTCCGGCGATATTTCCGGCAAGCCCGGCTCCACCCTGCTGCTGCGCGGCCAGCCCGGCATTGCGGCCGAACGCGTGCTGCTGGTGGGCCTTGGCAATGACCAGAACATCAGTGCCAAGGATTATCTGTCGGCAGTGCAGGCCGTGGCGCGCGTGCTGGCCACCCTTGGCGCCACCGACGCGCAAGTCGCGCTTCCCGTCGACAATATTGCCCAGCGCGATAGCGCCTGGGCCTTGCGTAGCGCGGTACTGGCAGCGCGAGAACAGGCTTACCGCTACGATGAGACCAAGAGCCAGAAAGAACCTGCACCCAAGGGCGTACGCAAGGTCACCTATCTGGTCCCAGAGGCCATCGCTACCCAGGCCAAGACCGCCGTCGCACAAGCAACAGCGATGGCCAACGGCATGGATCTGACAAAATATCTGGGCAACCTGCCGGCCAATATCTGTACGCCGACCTTCCTCGCCAACACTGCCAAAAAGCTGGCCAAGGAATTCAAACTGGAAGTTGAGGTGCTGGACCGCAGGCAACTACAGGCGCTGAAGATGGGCAGTTTCCTGTCGGTTGCGAATGGCACGGAAGAACCACCCAAATTCATCGTACTGAAATACCTCGGCGGCAAGGCCAAGGAAGCGCCTACTGTGCTGGTCGGCAAAGGCGTGACTTTCGACTCAGGCGGCATTTCCATCAAGCCCGGGGCCGGCATGGACGAGATGAAATACGACATGTGCGGCGCCGCCTCGGTCCTGGGTACCATGCGTGCCATCGCCGAACTGAAACTGAAACTGAACGTGATTGCCGCAATTCCCGCGACGGAAAACCTGCCCTCAGGCCGCGCCACCAAACCCGGCGATATCGTGACTTCGATGTCGGGCAAAACCATCGAGGTGCTGAATACCGACGCTGAAGGCCGCCTGATCTTGTGCGATGCGCTAACCTATGTTGAGCGCTTCAAACCTGCCGTGGTTGTGGACGTCGCAACCCTGACTGGCGCCTGCATCACGGCACTGGGGCATCACAACTCCGGCCTGTTCACCCGCGACGACGATGCACATAACCAGCTTGCCAATGAGCTGATTGCAGCCGGCAAGGCGACCAACGACACCGCATGGCGCATGCCGATCGAAGATGCCTACCAGGAACAGCTGAAGTCCAATTTCGCCGACATCGCCAACATCGGCGGCCCGCCGGCCGGCAGCGTCACGGCAGCGTG
>JAEZLB010000357.1 GCA_023435945.1 Pseudomonadota bacterium
ATAATTTGAATCTCATTGCGGCTTCCCCCGAAATCTTCATGGCGATAGCAATCGTTGTCGTCCTGCTGGTCGATCTCTTTGTTACCAGCAAAGAACGTACGCTGACGTATGTGCTGTCGCTTTTGGCATTGGCAGGCTGCGCGGTATTGACGATTGCTGACTACAACGGCGGCGTGACGACCTACGCGTTTGGCAATATGTATGTGTCCGACCCGCTTGCCAATCTGCTCAAGCTGTTTTCCTATCTGGCTGTGGCAGTGACACTGGTGTATTCCCGTGGTTATGTCAGTGATCGCGCGATGGTGGGGCAGAGCCTTCTCGGCGGCGAGTTCTATATGCTGGCCCTCTTCGCAACGCTGGGTCAGATGATCATGATTTCCGGTAATAATCTGCTGGTTATCTACCTGGGCCTGGAAATGAACTCTCTGGCGCTCTACGCGTTGGTTGCATTGCGTCGCGAGCATTCGGTGTCGACTGAAGCTGCGATGAAGTATTTTGTGCTGGGTGCGCTGGCTTCCGGCTTCCTGCTGTATGGCATCTCCATGCTGTACGGTGCCACCGGATCGCTGGATCTGACCGCAATTGCAGACGCTACTTCGGCAGATGGCGCCAATCGCCTCATTCTGGTGTTCGGCTTGGTATTTATCGTTGCAGGCCTGGCATTCAAGCTGGGTGCCGTTCCGTTCCATATGTGGGTACCGGACGTGTATCAGGGCGCGCCGACCGCTGTTACCTTGTTACTGGGTGCTGCTCCCAAACTGGCGATTTTTGCCATGGTTGTGCGAGTGCTTATCGAAGGTCTGCCTGCGCTGGTCCTGGATTGGCAGCAGATGCTGATGGTAATGGCTGTGTTGTCCATGGCTATCGGTAACATCACTGCAATCTCGCAGACCAACATCAAGCGTATGCTGGCCTACTCGACGATTTCCCAGGTGGGCTTCATGCTGTTGGGATTGTTGTCGGGCGTCTTCGAAGGCAGCGATGCCAACGACGCCGCCAACGCCTACGGCGCAGCACTGTTCTATATGGTGACTTATGTACTGACGACGCTCGGTTCCTTCGGCGTGATCATGCTGCTCGCTCGCGCTGGTTTCGAAGCGGAAAACCTGGAAGACTTCAAGGGCCTGAACCAGCGTAGCCCATGGTTTGCTGCGGTAATGATGATCCTGTTGCTGTCGCTGGCCGGCGTTCCGCCCATGGTCGGCTTCTATGCCAAGCTGTCGGTGTTGCAAGCAGTTGTGGCATCCGGTCATCTGTGGCTTGCCATCTTCGGTGTGCTGGCGTCGCTGATTGGTGCTTACTACTACCTGCGTGTCATCAAGATGATGTATTTTGATGATCCGGTGGGCGAAGCCTCCCTCAATGTCAAGACCGACATGCAGGTCACGTTGAGTGCCAATGGCGTGGCGGTAATTGGTTTGGGCATACTGCCGGGCGCGCTGATGGCTGCCTGTGTGGCGGTGATGGCCCACACTCTGGGCTTGTAAGGGGCCGTAGCGTGGACGTGTCGCTGTCCGCCTGGTTCGTTATCCTGTTGGCGGCCTTGGCCGCCAATTTGCCTTTTCTGAACGAGCGCTTTCTCGCAGTATTGCCGCTTTCCCGGCCGGTCAAGCCTGTCTGGATGCGCCTGGTGGAATTGATGCTCCTGTACCTGCTGGTAGGTTTGATTGCCTTCTTGCTGGAAGGGCGCATTGGCCGTGTGCATAGTCAAGGCTGGCAATTCTATGCTGTGACATTATGTCTTTTCCTTGTGCTGGCCTTTCCCGGTTTTGTCATGCGCTATTTGCGCCGTAAGTAGGGCTGGCATCTAAAATCATCAGCCTTGTCGGAGGATAGCGATGGACGACGCGCACCTGAAAGAGATTCGTATCGATGGCGATATCGCTTATGACGGATCACTGCTCAAGATCCATCGAGATCAGGTGCGGCTTCCGAACGGTTCAACCTCCCAGCGCGAGTATATCCGCCATCCCGGTGCCGTCGTCATCATCCCCTTGCTCGACGATGGCAAGATACTGCTGGAGCGGCAGTTCCGCTATCCCAATAATCAGGTCTTCATTGAGCTCCCGGCCGGGAAAATCGATCCGAATGAGGCATCGCTCGACTGTGCCAAGCGCGAGCTGCGTGAAGAAACTGGTTACTCCGCCAAGGAATGGCAATTCGTTTGCACCATACACAATGCCATTGCCTATTCGGATGAGCATCTGGATATTTTTCTGGCCCAAGGCCTGGTGGCCGGAGATGCGCAGCTGGACGAGGGTGAATTTGTTGAGCTGATTACTACGACGCCTGCAGAAATGCTGCGTTGGGTGAGAGAAGGGAAGATCACGGACGTTAAAACGGTGATCGGCGCCTTCTGGCTGGACAAACTACTTGCGGGGCAGTGGAAGCTTTGATACGAATCCCTTGTAGCCTCAGGCAGACCTGAATCCTCCTGGTTGCTCATTCTTCATCCTGCGTACTACATGATTGAAAGCGCCCGTATGGGCGCTTTATGTTTATACTCACGCTCGCTTGTCGGATACACCAGTCAAATCCTTGTGAATCAACAGCATGGGATGTAAAATCAAACGTTTATTCGACCGACCTTTACTCAATTTTCATGGCATTAATCGTTCATAAATACGGCGGCACTTCTATGGGCTCCATCGAGCGCATCAAGAACGTCGCCAGGCGCGTCGCGAAATGGCATGACGCGGGTTATCAGATCATCGTCGTGCCGTCGGCAATGTCCGGCGAAACCAATCGTCTGCTCGGGCTTGCGAAGGAAGTGATGCCGCAACCTGAGCCGCGCGAATTGGATATGCTGGCATCCACGGGGGAACAGGTTTCTGTAGCGTTGCTGGCCATTGCCCTGCAATCGCTGGGCAAACAGGCTGTTTCCTACGCTGGTTGGCAGGTGCCGATCATGACGGATTCCGCATTCACCAAGGCGCGTATCCGCTCCATTGATGACACCAAGGTGCGCAAGGATCTCGATGCCGGTAAGGTCGT
>JAEZLB010000375.1 GCA_023435945.1 Pseudomonadota bacterium
ATAATTTCCTTGAAGAGCGGATCGGAAGCTGCCTTTTTGGCTGCCACTTCATCATAGACTTCCAGCTGCTTTTGCAGGACGGCGTCGGGCGTCTTGTAGAATTTCACGCCCTGCTGGCTCTGCATCTCCATGTAGTCCTTGGAGTAACGATCAATCGCCTTCCATGACATATCCGCAGAAGCCGCTTCGGCAGCGCCGCCGATGATCGACTGGAGCTTCTTGGGCAGGGCATTGAATTTGTCCCTGTTGAACAGGACTTCGAACTGTTCGCTGTGCTGGTGAAAGCTCTGCAGCATGCAGACCTTGGACACATCAGGAAAGCCCAATACGCGGTCCGAACTGGCATTATTGAATTCCGCCGCATCCAGCAGACCACGATCCATGGCCGGAACAATTTCGCCACCGGGCAAGGCATTGACCGCCGCCCCCATACCGCTAAATACGTCAATGGAGATACCGACGGTGCGGAATTTGAGGCCTTTCAGATCCTCGACCTTGGACACCGGCTTCTTGAACCAGCCCAGCGGTTGCGTCGGCATAGGTCCATACAAATAGGAAACCACATTGGCACCGATCGAGTTATAGATCTTCGCCAGCAAATCCTTGCAACCGCCATACTTGTGCCATGCCAGCAACATGTTGGCGTCCATGCCGTAGCCGGGACCGGAACCCCATAGGGCTAGCGCATTACTCTTGCCATAGTGATAGGAAATCACGCCATGTCCACCGTCAAGCGTACCTTTGGAAACAGCTTCGAGCAACGCAAATGCTGGCACCACTGCCCCTGCTGGTAACACTTCGATTTTCAGTTCGCCGCCGGTCATATCGTTAACCTTGGTGGCGAAATCCAAGGCGAATTCGTGGAAGATATCCTTGCTTGGCCAAGTGCTCTGGAAGCGGAACTGCGTTGGAGTCTGCGCCAGCGCCACCATCGGCATGCTTAACGAAGCGGCACCCGCTGCAGCGGCTCCTCCAAGGAATTTACGGCGAGAAGAAGTGCTTGCCCGGTCTTTCTTATCATCTTTCATAATGCTGTCTCCTCTATTTTAGAAAATTGACTGCAATTGATTACAGCAACTCATCTGCTCCAGGATTCAACTTACTAAGCCCCTTATGACCGGGCCTTTTATTGCTTATTTGACACCTTGTTGCTGTGTTCTCCTTTCGTATTACCCAACGGTATAGGTTCTATACCGTTTTCTTTATACACCTGAACGTGTGCTCAGGAAAAGCTAGGTGATCTAAATCTCTTAAATTTATGCCACCCCAAAGATAAAGCCCCTCCTACTGTTTGTTGTAAGAGACACTTATCACTCTTGCGCGAGGTCAACGCAATTATTTTATTGGAAACAAAATTCACGAAAAATAATCATGCCCCTCCATTAGCAAAAGGAAATCGAAGCGAATACTTCACCTCATTTTCCGGGCACAAGGATTTTCTGAGCATGAAAATTAGCTTATTGAAATTTAACGTCCAGTAAAAAGCGCCTCTCACAGCGATAGCGGGACAAGCCATTGCTCTTGCCTGGCTGATTGCAAGACTGTGAAAAAGACCTGGGTAGATGGTTTCGCGAATACCCGCGAAATGCTGGCAAACGGAGCGGGAGGAAATCAAAGCGCAGAATGCGCGGAAGAAGATAGGAAGCATAGAGGATACTGATCTGCGATGAATCGCCGCAGATTTTTTCACCATGCCACGAATGATGTCATTTCACATGTCGTCTATGGCAGGCCAGCCAAACCGGAAACGGACTCACCCCGCCTCCATGAAGGGGGCGGGGCAAAAGCCGGATCAGGCCTGGGATGTTCAAGCTATCGCTGGCAACTCATCTTCTAGTCCGCATCCGGCGGCTGGTCCATCGTGATGGGCTGGGCCGGGCGCTGCAGCAGTTCACGCACGAAGTTCGGCAACGCATGCATGGCGCGATGCGTACTTGCGTTGTAATAGCGCAGAGCGAGGCCTCGCTGTGCAATACGCTTCTCCACTTCGGACTCATCCAGTTTGCGCACATCGACATCCGCCGAAGCAGTTGCCATGCCCCACACGCCACCGTACAGCGGCACCGGGACGACCGACGGCGCCACGATGGCAAATTTATCCTGCAAGGTCGCGATGATGCGGCGCCAGGTATTCGGACGCAGTAACGGCGACTCAGTGTGCAGGGATAAAATTCCACCCGGCGCCAGTCGCTGCCGGCAGGCCTGGTAAAAATCAGCGGTATAAACCGGCAGTGAATGTTGATCAGGATCGGTCAGGTCCAGGATGATGAGGTCATAGTACCGGGCGTCCTCTTCCACGAAGCGCCGTCCATCCATCACCACCGGTTTGAAACGCTCATCGCCAAACACTCCCTGGTTGATGTGGGCCAGTGCATCACGCCCGATATCGAACACAGCACCGTCGATATCCACATTGACCACCGATTCCATACACGGATACTTGAGCAACTCACGTGCGGCAATGCCGTCGCCACCGCCTATGATCAGCGCACGGCGCGGCTCAGTGTGGGCAATCGCAGCAGGATGCACCAAGTTTTCATGATAGAAGAACTCATCCTTCTCCGAAGTCATGAACACACCATCCAGCATGAAGACACGGCCGAAGCAGGCATTATCGAAGACCGTTGCATTCTGCAGGCCAGGTGTGCGATGGACCTTGCCCTCCGCCTGCAGCGACACCTGCACGCCATCGCTCACCTGCTCAGCCTGCCAGTCCTCCGCCTTCAGTCGCAGTTGCGGACCCCGTACGAGGAACTGCTTGTTGGGATTTTCAGGCTGAAAGAACTCGACTAGTGCATCGAACAGTGCCTGGGCCTTTTCGGAATTGTCCTGCGTGTAATTGCACACAAAAACATCCAGTGATACGTAATCGATTTCCGGCCAGGTATGCAAGGAGAAGTGGGATTCGGCCAGCAGTATCATGCCAGTGACACCCTCGCCCTCTCCGAATGAATGAAAATCGGTCTGTACTACCGTTAACCCGCTGTCGCGGACTGCCTGAACACAAAACTGTTCCAGCAATTGCGCATCCGTCATGTGATGCTTGGCCTTGCAGTTAACGAAATCTCCGGTGAGATGGATGCCGCTTGCTTGTTGAGTCATCGTTTGATCGATCCTCTCAAAGAAAAAGCCAAGCCGCTTACGCCAGGAATAATTCCTCATCGCGCACTCTGACCTGGCTAACCTAAAGAAGTGCCATCGTGCCGGCATGGTCACAATGGCACGCGAACTGATCTTTTCCGACTCCCCAAAGAAGGGGAATGCATCCGATTTCGGCGGATGCCTATGCGGTCCGGACTATCGTCTGCGGATACAGGGGAAAGGCGGAGCAGGAAGCATCCAGAGCTCACCCCTGACGATCACGCGTTCTATGACGAAAGTCACCGAACTAAAGAAAAAACCACGCACATCAGAAATGTGCGTGGTTTTATTTGGCGTCTCCACGGGGATTCGAACCCCGGTACCCACCGTGAAAGGGTGGTGTCCTAGGCCTCTAGACGATGGAGACAAACTTTTGTTGTTTCGTTGCGGCCCATTTTCATGGACTGCGCTGAATCAACTTAATTTGTCAGCTGCATTGC
>JAEZLB010000065.1 GCA_023435945.1 Pseudomonadota bacterium
GTGCTGCAATCGATGTATTCCCGGTAGAGCCAAAAAGTGACAAGGAGGAATTTATCTGCCCCCTGCGAGGACTGGAGAATGTGATTCTGACACCGCATATCGGTGGCAGCACTGAAGAAGCGCAGGACAATATCGGCCGGGAAGTGGCACATAAACTTGCGCGTTTTCTGCGGGCCGGCACCACCCGTTCGGCGGTTAACTTCCCGGAAGTGGCGCACCGGGAAAAGCAAGCCATCAGTCGTGTCCTGAACGTGCATCGCAACGAACCGGGAGTGATCGCAAAAATGAATGCGGAGTTTGCGGCGAGCGGCCTGAACATCGTCGCCCAGCAATTGCAGACCCGCGGTGAGATCGGTTATGCGATCACGGACGTCGATGCGGTCATACCCGATGAACTGATGGCACGCTTGTGCGCGTCGCCTGCCACCATTCGCTGCCGCCTGATTTAAGCAGAATTAAGCGGAATGGAAGACGGGAGTGAGCGAGGGAAGGATGGCAGCTAGAGCAGATAACTGAAGCGGCGCGCCAGCCATTCCTTGAACTTGTCGGAGAAAGGCCGCTGTTTCCATTCTTCCGGTGTGATTTCCCGCGAATTGCGCACATCTTCTTCAAAGGCCGCTTCCATGATCTGACCGAAGCGTTCGCTCAGCACGACCACATTGACTTCCGTATTGTGCAGGAAGCTGCGCATGTCCAGATTGGCAGACCCTACTGTCGACCACATGCTGTCAATGACGGCAGTCTTTGCGTGCAGCACGCTTTCCTGCAGTTCGTAGACGTGCACCCCCGCCTCCAGCAATTCCTGATAGAACGAGCGGCCCGCATGAAAGACCAGTCCGTGGTCTGTCATACTGGGAAAGATGATGCGTACCGTAACGCCGCGTTTTGCTGCGCTGGTCAGATTGTCGATAGTTTGCTGGTCCGGTACGAAATATGCGATGGTCAGGTGAATGGTGCGCTGTGCCTGCTGCATCGCCAGCGCATAAGCCTTGAATACGGTGTAATCGCCGTCAGGATGGGTGGAGATGACGCGCAGCAGTTCACTGCCGGCTTCTGGCAAGTACGGGAAATAGTTCCGGTCGCTGAGCGTTTCTCCATTTTGCCGTTTCCAGGTATCGAAGAACAATTCCTGCAGTACCGCGACTGCCGGGCCTTCCACCTGGATGTGCGTGTCGCGCCAGCCTGAATCGGCGGACTGCTCCCGGGAAGAGGAAAGGGAGGCGCTGGAGTATTCCTTGGAGATATTGATGCCGCCGGTAAAAGCAATTTTTCCATCGACGATCAGTATCTTGCGATGATCGCGATTATTGAGCCGCCACTTGCCGAAGCGTTTGAGCGGATTGACTGGATTGAATTCGGTTAGCCTGATGCCAGCGTCGCGCATCGCGTCGAAGAACTCCGCCGGTGTGCCTAGGGTCCCCACGCTGTCGTATATCACGTTGACCTGCACGCCTTCATGCTGCTTGGCCTTCAATAACTCCGCAAACTCCAGTCCGACCTCGTCCTGATCAAAAATATAGGTTTCCAGGTTGATGTGATCGGTCGCGGCACGGATAGCCTTCATCATCGCCGCCATGGTTTCTGGCCCGTCTATCAGCAGGGAGACCTTGTTGCCGACAACGAGCGGACGGCCGGTCGCCGCTTCCTCTATCGCCGCAAATTCTTTCATGCGCGCCGCATTATTGCCCAGCCTGTGTTTAAGCAGGCTGCGGGCATCCGCTTCGGACAAGCTGCTGCCTTCGGTGTCGACGAGCGTAGGGAGCGGCGCCGGTTGTATCGACGCCTTGATGTAGTGGATGTCTGGAAGCGTTGCGCAGGCCGTCAGGCTAAAGGTGAAAAAGACGATCCATGCTCCCCAGAGCGAAAGGCGGATTGTGCGTGTGAGGTTCCTCATGCGAAGCATCAGGATAAGACAGCACCCGGAAATTAATATTGACAGCCATTAAGCAAGGAAAATGCCCACGCTCATTACCTCCGCCTGTGCGCAGCGGATCACTAATTATGATGGGTGGAGAGGACCTTGGGGCTGCCGTTGACGCCTATGGTACGCAAGCTCACCGGGCGGCGCCACACGCGCATTATGTATTCCAGCACACGTTCGGCGCGCGCCAGGTCCAGGCCGCTGCCATCCGCTTCGAAATCATGGACGAGTTCCAGGCTGCCATCCTGATGCATCTGCCTGACGGCTATACGCGGTACGCCGTAGTGATAACGCGGGCGCAGTATCGCTTCGCGTATGGCATGAATGTCGCGATTGACGATGCGTATGCCGGTTCCACCCTCGGTGTCATAGATGAACAGATCCAGTTTTTCCGCCAACTCGGCATCCAGGTAATTGCGGATGAAGCTGGAATCGTCTTCTTCCTGCATGATCCGGCGAGCGGCTGCGATGCCTTGCTGTTCGATAATGCGTTCCCAGATGGCGAATCCGAGATGGTAGGGATTGATGTCCAGCGCGACCTGCGATTCGGAGGCGAACGGGCTGACCACGTCGGAATGCGCCTTTAGCGCCGTCAGATAAAGCTCGTCCGGCAGGAAATCCGCTTCGCGCAGCAGGCGGGCATGCCAGTAGGAGGCCCAGCCCTCGTTCATGATCTGGCAGGCGAACACCGGATAGAAATAAAAGGATTCCTCGCGTACAGCAAGAAAGATGTCCCGTTCCCATTCCTCCAGATCCGGCGCATAGTTCGCAATGAACCAGGGCAGGTCGCTTTCCGGGTGGGGCGGAAGAGGCGGGAGTTTGTCCTGTGTCCGGGCTTGTTCGGAAAGCTCTGCATTGCCATTGCCCATAGAGTGCGGTGGCGGCGCGCTCCACGTGCCAGCATGATCTGTAAATCCGTCCGGTGCCGCATAACGCCGACGATACAAGTCCTTGTCCACGTCGATATGGGCTTCCAGGGCAAGCGCGGCATCCAGCACGGCTTCCACTCTTTCCTGGCCATAGGTTTGCAGTGCCTCTTCGATGCGGCGTGCATGCGTGGCGGCGCGTGTCAGGATGTGGCCGCCCGCCATGCCAAGGAAGCGCGTGAACAGGAAATTGTTCTTGGCAAAGTCCGCGTGTCCCAGTACATGCGCGATAACCAGCGCATTCTCAGCCAGCGTATTGTCGCTGACCAGGTAAGCGTGGCAACGTTCGCCGGGGAACATGACTTCGAAAATACGCGAATGTCCCATGCTCTGCCGTACCA
>JAEZLB010000082.1 GCA_023435945.1 Pseudomonadota bacterium
AAGTGGAACATGGGCTGGATGCACGATACGCTGGCCTACATGAAGCGCGATCCGCTCTACCGCCGCTATCACCATCACGACATCACTTTCGGCCTGACCTACGCCTATTCCGAACACGCGATCCTGCCCATCTCTCATGACGAAGTCGTGCACGGTAAAGGTTCGCTGCTGAACAAGATGCCGGGCGATACCGTGCAAAAGCTGGCCAACCTGCGAGCATTCCTTGGACTGATGTGGACCCACCCCGGCAAGAAACTGCTGTTCATGGGATGCGAACTCGCGCAATGGCGCGAATGGGATCATGACGGTGTCCTGCAATGGGACTTGCTGGACCACCCCGGCCATCGCGGTATCCAGGCACTGGTTCGGGACCTGAACCGCCTGTATGTGAGCGAACCCGCCTTGCACACCGGCGATTGCGACAGCCGCGGCTTCTCCTGGGTGATCGCAGACGACCATCTGCAAAGCACCTACGCCTTCCTGCGCCACGACGTGAACGGCACTGCGCCGCCCTTGCTAGTCGTCTGCAACTTCACGCCAGTTGTACGCCACGACTATCGCATCGGCGTACCCGCGCTTGCAAACACCAGACACTGGAAAGAAATCCTCAACACTGATGCACATCGGTATGGCGGCTGCAACCAAGGTAATGCGGGCAATGTCCAAGCCGAGGGTCTACCCGGTCACGGATTTCCTGCTTCGCTGAGCCTGACCTTGCCGCCCCTTTCCATGCTTATCCTTAAACCAGAGAACTAGCGCATGCTATTCGAGATTCCCGATCGGCTCTTGCCGGGTCTGCCCTACCCCATGGGCGCCAGTTATGACGGGCTCGGTGTGAACTTCGCGGTTTTTTCCGCCAATGCCACCAAGATAGAAGTCTGCTTGTACGATCCAAGCGGCCGCAGGGAACTGGCCCGCCTGACGCTGCCCGAATGTACCAATGAAATCTGGCACGGTTACCTGCCGGACGCCGGGCCCGGCCTGCTGTATGGCTACCGTGCCGATGGCCCTTTCGACCCGCCGCGCGGCCATCGCTTTAACCCGAACAAGCTGCTGCTCGATCCCTATGCGAAAAAACTGTCGGGACCGTTCCGCTGGTCCGACGCCATGTTCGGCTACCGCTTTAATTCGCCACGGGCGGACCTCTCCTTCGACCGGCGCGACAGCGGACCGGCCATGCCCAAGGCCGTCGTAGTTGACGACACCTACAACTGGGGCAATGACCGTCGCCCGAATGTGCCTTGGTCCAAGACCGTCATCTACGAGACCCACGTGCGCGGCATCTCCATCCTGCGTGACGATGTGCGCCCGGAGCATCGAGGCACTTTTTCCGCGCTGGCCAATCCACGCTTCATTGACCATCTGCTCAAGCTGGGCATTACTACAGTCGAACTGATGCCCATCCATGCCTTTCTGCATGACCGTTTCCTGCTTGAAAAAGGCTTGCGCAACTACTGGGGCTACAACACGCTCTCCTTCTTCGCACCGGAACCGGCTTATTTGTCCAAGGGCGAACTGGATGAGATCCGCATCGCGGTGCGCCGCCTGCATGCAGCGGGCATCGAAGTAATCCTGGACGTCGTCTACAACCACACGGCCAGCGGCAATGAAATGGGGCCGACGCTTTGTTTTCGCGGCCTCGACAATGCCAGCTATTTCCGCCTGGTGCCGGGCAACGAGCGCTACTACCTGAATGAAACGGGCTGCGGCAACACACTCAACACCTCGCATCCGCGCGTGATGCAACTGGTGCTCGACTCCCTGCGCTACTGGGCCGAAGCTTTCCGTATCGACGGTTTCCGTTTCGACCTCGGGGCCACGCTGGGACGAGAGCCAACCGGCTTCGACCCGCGGCACAGCTTCTTCGAAGCGATGCTGCAGGACCCGGTGCTGTCGCGCCTGAAACTGATCTCGGAACCTTGGGATATCGGCCTGGGCGGCTACCAGCTCGGCAATCATCCTCCCGGGTTTGCGGAATGGAATGACAAATACCGAGACGGCATGCGCAAGTTCTGGCGTGGCGATGCGGGCATGCGTCCGGAGTTTGCTGCCCGCATTTCCGGTTCGGCCGACCTGTTCAACAAGCGCTGGCGCAAGCCATGGGCATCGATCAATTTCATCACCTCGCATGACGGATTCACACTGAACGACTTGGTCAGCTACGTGCACAAGCACAATGAGGAAAACGGCGAGAACAATAACGACGGCCACTCCGAGAACTACAGCGCCAACTGGGGCACGGAAGGACCGACCGATGATCCCGTGATCCTTGACCTGCGCAACCGCGTCAAGCGTGCCATGCTGGCTACGCTATTCCTGGCGCAAGGCACGCCTATGCTGCTGGCCGGCGATGAATTCGGCCGCACCCAGCGCGGCAACAACAATGCCTATTGCCAAGATAATGCGATCTCCTGGGTGGACTGGTCACTGGCCGATACCGAGGAAGGCCAGGCCCTGAGCGATTACGTAGCGAAGCTGACTGCCATACGGCGCAGCTTCGATGCCGTGGATGGCAGCCGATTCCTGCATGGCAATGAGGCGTTCGGCGACGGCATTACCGATATCGCCTGGTTCGACGAACGAGGACAAGCCCTGTCCCAGGAAGCCTGGCATTTCTCCGAAGGCCGGGCCTTGTCGGTACGGCGGGCCAGCCGCAATGCCGAAGGCCAGGTCGATATCGTACTGATGTTTGTGAACGGTGCTCACGATCCACTGTCTTTCTCCTTCCCTGAACCGCCACGGCAGTGGTTTCTGCTTCTGGACAGCGCCAGCGGCACCGCCCCGCGACAAGCGGTCCTTCAACCGGAGATGGAAGTGCCGGGTCATAGCGTGATGGTATTTGCGACACGCGTGCCGGCTGAATTACGATGAATAATCAGTTTTCCTTTCGATGCTCAGCTGGTGCGCAGTTGATTGCCCCCGGCAAAACCCGGTTCCGCCTATGGGCGCCCTCTGCCACCTCCGTGCAGATCGAGCTTGATGGTGATGAAAACATCGCCATGGAGCCGGAAGCTGACAGTGGCTGGTACCAGGCCGAATTTCCCTGCGGTGCCGGCCATCGTTATCGTTACCGGGTCCGGCTTCAGGACGGCAATGAACTAAGTGTCCCTGATCCCGCTTCGCGCAGCCAGGATGGTGATGTGCAAGGCGCCAGCCTGGTGGTCGATCCGAACGCCTATATCTGGCAGAAACCGGAATGGAACGGCCGCCCCTGGCATGAAACGGTTGTGTATGAATTGCACGTCGGCGCGTGCGGCGGCTTTTCCGGGGTCATGAACAAACTGCCGGATCTGGCGAAACTGGGTATCACGGCCATCGAGCTGATGCCCATCGCGGAATTCCCGGGTGCGCGCAACTGGGGCTACGATGGCGTGCTGCCTTATGCGCCGGAGGCGTCCTACGGCACCCCCGACGACTTAAAAAAACTGATAGACCGGGCGCACGGCTTGGGCATCATGGTTTTTCTCGACGTGGTCTACAATCATTTCGGGCCAGATCGCAATTATTTGCCCACCTATGCCACGCCGTTTTTCCGTGATGACATCCATACACCCTGGGGCCAGGCCATCGATTTCCGCCGGCCTGAAGTCAGTGATTTCTTCATAGAGAATGCGCTTTATTGGCTGATGGAGTACCGTTTCGATGGCTTGCGTTTCGATGCGGTGCATGCCATTACCGAGCAGGGATGGCTGCCGGAACTGGCCAGGCGCATACGCGCCGGTGTGGAACCAGGACGGCATGTGCACCTGATACTGGAGAACGAACACAACAACGCTCACCTGTTGAGCAAGGAACTGTTCAATGCGCAATGGAACGACGACGGCCATCATGCGATGCATGTGCTGCTGACCGGCGAAAGCGACGCCTATTACCTCGACTTCGTCGACCAACCGGCACGCAAGCTGGCACGCTGCCTGGCCGAAGGCTTTGTCTACCAGGGCGATCCTTCGCCTTACAAGCAGGGTGCCTTGCGCGGTGAACCCTGTGCCGATCTGCCCACGACTTCCTTCGTGCTATTCCTGCAGAATCATGACCAGATCGGCAATCGCGCCTTCGGCGAACGCCTGACGCAACTCGCGCATCCGCAAGCCTTGCGTGTTGCCAGTGCACTGCTGCTGCTCACGCCGCAGATACCCATGCTGTTCATGGGCGAGGAATTCGGTGCGCGGCAACCCTTCCTGTATTTCACCGATCACCAGACCACGGACCTGGCCGATGCGGTACGTAAGGGCCGACGCCAGGAATTCGCGCATTTCCCGGCCTTCTCCGACCCGGCGCGGCGCGAGCAGATCCCCGATCCGAATGCCCGGCAAACCTTCAATGATTCGATTCCCGTCGCCCACAACCCGGCATCGAATGAAGACCCTGCATCCTGGCGAGCATGGACCTCCACGCTGCTGGCACTGCGCCGCAAACACCTGTTGCCCCGCCTGGTCGGCACGCATGCGCTGGCCGCAGAAGACATAGGCCCGGCAGCTGTCGCCGCGCGATGGCGACTGGGCGACGGCACCGTTCTGTTCATCGCTGCCAACTTCGCCGAGCAGGCCGTGCCGGTTGCACTCGACACGGTGACCGCCCTGCCCGGTGCCAACGTGCTGATCGAAACACCGGGCACGCTGGTTTCGCTGGACCAGGGCCAGTTGCCGGGCCACGCCTTCATTGCCATCCTGGAGCCCGCTGCATGAATAATGAGTTGCTAGTGAAACTGGCACAGGCTGCCGGCATTCAGGTCAACTGGACCGATGCACTGGGCAAGCAACAGCAAACCCCTCCTGACAATCTGCGCAGAGTGCTGGAAGCACTGGGCTTTCCCTGCGCAAATGATGCGCAGTGCAAAGCAAGCATGCAGCAACTGGATCGCCTGCAATCGCGATGCAAACTGCCGCCATTGCTGACCGCCCGTACCGGGCTGCCGCTGCGCCTGCCGAATGAAACTGCACTGCATGGCAAGCGCTACCGCATCCACCTGGAACAAGGCGGGCAAATCGAGGGCGTATTTCCCGACGACGCCGGCCTGCCGCTGGACCTGCCAGGCATTCCGGCCTTCGGCTATCACCGCTTGCAGGCTGGCAATCAGGAAACGATCCTGGCTGTGGCTCCAAACCGTGCCTTTACCGTCAGCGATGCGCTGCTTGCAGCAG
>JAEZLB010000130.1 GCA_023435945.1 Pseudomonadota bacterium
ATGTCCAAATCCAAGGGCAATGTGGTCGCACCGCAAAAAGTGTCCGATACGCTGGGCGCCGAAATCCTGCGCCTGTGGGTAGCCGCCACCGATTATTCGGGTGAGCTGTCGATCTCGGACGAGATCCTCAAGCGCGTGGTGGAAGCCTATCGCCGCATCCGCAACACGCTGCGTTTCCTGCTGGCGAATACCAGCGACTTCGATCCGAAGAAAGATGCTGTCGCCGTGTCCGACATGCTGGAAATCGATCGTTATGCGATTGCCCGCATGGCGCAATTGCAGGAGGAAATCCGCCAGCATTACACCGTGTATGAATTCCATCCGGTCGTCGCCAAGCTGCAGATGTACTGCTCGGAAGACCTCGGCGGCTTCTATCTCGACATCCTGAAGGATCGTCTCTACACCTGTGGTGCCACCTCGGCAGCTCGCCGCTCTGCGCAGACCGCGATCTGGCACATTACCCAAGCATTGCTGCGCGTGATGGCGCCGATTATGTCGTTCACCGCAGAGGAAGCCTGGTCTTTCTTCGCAGACAAGGCAAGCTTTGAGGCCAGCGGCGAAACCATTTTCACGCAAACCTTCTATGCGCTGCCGGCCATCGACAACGCACCTGCATTGCTCGACAAGTTTGCACAATTGCGCGAAATCCGCTCGGACGTCACCAAACGCCTGGAAGAGGTCCGCATGGAAGGCAAGATCGGCGCACCCTTGCAGGCGGAAGTTGACATCCGTGCGCATGGCAGCACATACGATGTGCTGGCAGCGTTGGGCGAAGACCTGAAATTCATGCTGATCACGTCGCGCGCCACCGTGACTAAAGTGGATCGCGCCGATGAAGAAGGCATTATCGTTACGCCCTCCAAGTATCAGAAATGCGAACGCTGCTGGCATTATCGTCCGTCAGTTGGCCAGCATGCTGATCATCCCGGCTTGTGCGATCGCTGTGTAACCAATCTTTTCGGTAGCGGCGAGCACCGGAAATTTGCCTAACAATAACAACGACCGCTGCTGTTCGCATAGAACCGTAGCGGTTCACCTTTGATGACCATAACCATGGCCGATAATTTTCGCCTGTATTCGCGTCCCCGACTTGCACCCTGGCTGGCGATTGCCGCTGTCGTGGTGCTGGTGGATCAAGCCACAAAAATCCTGATCAGCCAGTCGTTCTCTTATGGTGAGTCGTATCCGGTCACCTCATTCTTTAATCTGGTACTGGTACATAACCCGGGAGCAGCATTCAGTTTCCTGGCATCCCAGGATGGCTGGCAGCGCTACTTCTTTACTGCCGTGAGCGTGATCGCCAGCGTAGTCATTCTTTATCTGCTGAAGAAGCATGGCGACAAGCCTCTGTTCTCCTGGGCAATGGCGATGATACTGGGCGGCGCCGTCGGCAACCTGATCGACCGCCTGGTCTATGGCCATGTGGTCGACTTTCTGGATTTTCATGCTGCAGGATGGCACTGGCCCGCATTCAATATCGCCGACTGCGCAATCTTCATTGGTGCAGCGCTGTATATCATCGATGAATTCCGTCGGGGAAAAAGATAATCGGCAGTCAGTCAATACTGCAATCTTGATCGGGAGTACGCATGGATCTGGCAGGTAAAAAAATTGTATTAGGCCTCACCGGAGGCATTGCCTGTTACAAGGCTGCGGATTTCACGCGTGCGCTAGTCAAGGCTGGCGCATCGGTGCAGGTCGTGATGACCGAAGCCGCGATGCAATTCATCACGCCGGTAACCATGCAAGCTCTGTCCGGGCATACGGTTTTCCACGATCAGTGGGATGCGCGCCTGAACAACAACATGCCGCACATCGACCTGACCCGTGACGCTGATGCCATTGTCATCGCTCCGTGTTCTGCCGATTTCATGTTCAAACTGGCGCACGGCGCCTGTTCCGATCTCTTGTCCACGCTCTGCATCGCCCGCCCTGCCCGCGTCCCTTTGATGGTCGCACCGGCCATGAATGTGGAGATGTGGGAAAACCCCGCCACCCAGCGCAATGTTGCCCAACTGCGTGCCGATGGTATCGCTATCCTCGGCCCCGGTGCCGGAGAACAAGCCTGCGGAGAAATCGGCCTGGGTCGCATGCTGGAGCCGCAGCAACTGCTGGAAGAAGTGATCCATGCCTTCCATCCCAAATTACTGCAGGGGAAAAAGGTGCTGGTAACAGCCGGGCCGACGTTCGAGCCTATTGATCCGGTACGCGGCATTACCAACCGCTCGTCCGGGAAAATGGGCTATGCCATAGCGCGCGCTGCGCGTGCCGCAGGTGCCGAGGTAACACTGGTATCCGGCCCGACTGCCCTGCCCACTCCCTACGGCGTACAACGCATCAATATCCAGACCGCCGGGCAAATGTATGACGTGGTGATGTCGCACATCGCCCAGCAGGATATTTTTATTGCAGTCGCAGCCGTTGCAGACTGGCGTGTTGCCAATCCCAGCGATCACAAGATCAAGAAGGATGGTAAAGGGAATATGCCGATGCTGGCGTTCGAAACCAATCCGGACATCCTTGCTGAAGTCGCCGCCTTGCCGCAGCGACCTTATTGTGTAGGTTTTGCTGCGGAATCGGAAAACCTGCTCCAGAATGGAAAAGCCAAGCGCGAACGAAAAAATATCCCTCTGCTCGTCGGTAATATCGGCCCGCAGACCTTTGGTGAAGAGGAAAATGAACTGGTGCTGTTTGATGACAAGGGACATATCAAACTTCCTCGCTGTAACAAGCAACAACTAGCACGACAGTTGATTTCTGAAATTGCTCAACGTGCTTCAAACTGATTCAATATGAGCGACGACTGGCAAGTCGTCGCGTTGCTGTTCTATTCGGACATAACATGAAAAATATCGACGTCAAGATTCTGGACCCGCGCATGAAGGAACAAATGCCGGCTTATGCCACGCCGGGCAGTGCTGGCCTGGATTTACGTGCTTGCATCGATCAGCCTTTAGTGCTGGAACCGGGCTCCACACATCTGATTCCGACCGGTCTGGCCATTCATATCGGTGACCCCAGCTATGCCGCGATGATCCTGCCGCGCAGCGGCATGGGCCACAAGCACGGCATCGTACTGGGCAACCTGGTCGGCCTGATCGACTCTGACTATCAAGGACAACTGATGGTATCAACCTGGAATCGCGGTATCGCCGCATTTACCCTGAATCCCATGGAGCGCCTAGCTCAACTGGTTGTCGTGCCAGTGATGCAGGTAGGCTTCAATATCGTCGAGGAATTCGATCAAAGTACACGCGGTGCCGGTGGTTTCGGCAGTACCGGAAAACTTTAAGGGAGGCCTAATATGCCCAACTTGACTCCTGTTTCCTTTCAAAGCTTAGGCAAACGAGGCAAATCCTTGCTACTGGCCTTCCCCATAGTCCTCTTTCTTGCTTCGTGCGCCGGACCAAGTCTGGATAGCGGCGCAGGCAGAACGCAGCAAAACGCATTGCAGCAACTCGTCTCCAACCAGGACCGCCTATATCGGGTAGCCGCTCCGCTGATGGTCAATAATGCCGAACTGTGCAAAGACAATGCGCGCAATCTGCTCGGGTTTACGGCCAAGAACAAATATTCCTATTCCGGCGAACTAGCCGGAGCCGCTGAATATATGCTGGAGCTTGGCGAGCAATTGCAAGTCGTAGGAGTGCTGTCAGGGGGAGGGGCTGCCAAAGCCGGCCTGCGTGAAGGCGACCGTCTGGTTTCAGCGGAAGGACAGGCCATTCCCAGTGGCCCGAATGCCGAGCGTGAAGCCGCTGCACTGCTCGCACCCATGGTTCGGGACCGCACCAATGTTTCCCTGACTGTCGCCCGCGGAAATGGACAGACCACGCTGGACATTCCCCTGACCTTTGCCTGCGCCTTCAGCATTGAAGTAGGCAATTCGGATAGCGTGAATGCCTACAGCGATGGCCGCAACATCATGGTCACACGCGGCTTGCTGAACGTAGCACGCTCCGATGACGAACTGGCCTATGTGCTGGCAAGGGAACTTGCCCATAGCACCTTAAGGCATGCCAGCCGCCTGCGGACCAATGTGGCGATGGGCGCCGTGATTTCCAACCTGCGCCGCGTGAACCCCGATCCGAATGCATTGCGCGACGCTTATTCGCGCATACGTCCTTATCCCGCAGATCTGGATACCGCCGCTGATGCACTGGCCCTCTATATGCTTGCCCGAGCTGGGTATGACATTGACGGCGCCCCCTACTTCTGGGAACGTTTTGCCAACCAGTATCCGAAGAGCGACTCAAGCAGCTATACCACGCTGCATCCTTCCACCCCGCAGCGCTTGGCTGTCATCAGAAAAACGATAACCGAGATCCACGCCAAGGAGAAGGCCCGCAAGCCACTGCTGCCCTGATCCTGCATGTGGTTTTTTCAAACCCGGACCCGGTCCGGGTTTTTTATTTCCCACCGGACGAAGGCACAAAAAAAGCCCGAACAATAA
>JAEZLB010000202.1 GCA_023435945.1 Pseudomonadota bacterium
ACTCAGCGTGGTGTTCTGATCATGGAAAGTCATGGAGCCGGTTACTAGTTGACGGGTGGCCGGGCTCAAATCGAACTTCATACTAAGTACGCCTTTAACTGTCTCACCGCCCACTTCACCGGTGACCTTGCCTGCATAGGTGGCAATCAAGTCTTGGTATACGTTGGTGTCGGCCAGATTGGTGGTGTATTGCCGAGTCGCGACATAGATGTACTCGCCCCACGGGTCATATTCATTGGACGAGAATTTGTCTGCTGCCTGCTTCACCGAATCATCCAATTGCCTGCGCGATGCCTGGCTGGGGTTCAGGGCATCCGCCCAGAAGGGCAAGCCCGGGGAGTCGGCCGGGCGTCCGAAAAGCGCGACATAGATATTGTTGATCAGGTCGCGTTGCTGATCTCCGGAGGGCTGGCCCTGGGACTCGGCCGAGGCGGCGAAAGCGTCGAGCATCGAACCGAGTTGGGCATTTTGCGAGTTTGCCAGGGCATTCGAGAAGGCGGCCAGGCCCTCGGTGTCGGCCGGGCGGTTGAAGAAGGCGATGTAGAGCTGCCTGACCATAGACTCATATGACGTCGCTCCCGCCGGGGTATTGTTGCCGGCAGTGCCGGGGGCGGAGGCAGTCGGGGCAGGCGCAGGGGACGCATTCCGTGCAGGTGGGTCCTGAGGCCGCCCCTCCTGGGACTGCCTATCCTGCCTTTGTTGCAGGCTTTCGCGCTCTTCCGGCGTCAGCTGCTCCTGATAGCGATCCATGGCCTCCTGCCGTTGCTGTTCCTGAGCCTGCCGGTTCGCTTCCTCTTGCTGCCGCCGCATCTGCTCTACTCGTTCGACTAACTGCTGGTTGTTATTCTGCATTTCCTGCTGGCGATTCTCCCTTTCCTGGGCCTGCTGTTGCTGGCGTTGTGCCGCCTGTTGTCTTTGTTCCTCCCGCTGACGTTCCGCTTCGGGGTCAACACCGGCGGTACGATCAATGGGCGGGACAGGAGTGCCCGAACCCTGTAGCGGGGACTGCCTGGCCATATTGGCGGCGATCTGTTGCGTCAGCACGTCTGCCACGATGCCGCTGTCTGCCGGCGCGTCGGGCCGGAGATTGTCCGGCTGGATGGCGCCGTTGCTGCCTGACAGGCTATTGGCCAGGGCCCTTCTTTGTGCCTCCAACTGGGCCGCGCCCAGAAGCCGGTTGATGCTATCCGGGTCCTGTGCACCCGGTTGCGATCCGCTGCCGGAAGGCGGGGTTGAAGCGCCGGCAGCGGGGGGAGTGGCACCCGAATTCTGCAATGCCTGGCTCAACATGCTATCCATTAAGTTGTCGAGATTGCGGGCCAGTCTGTCCCGATCTTCCGCTCCGGTCGGAGGGGTTCCCTGCTGCGAGGCGTTCTGCCGTTGACGTATGAATTCCTGGTTTTCCCGGTCAATGTCCGCCCTGTTCCTGATGATCGCCTCGATGATTGCCGGTGAAGCGCCGCCGACAAGGACGGCAGGATCGAGCATCTGTATGTCTGAGGGAGCAGGCGGAGATGAGGGTTGCTGGGTCAGCTGTTGGGCAGGATAGATTGCTGTGGGCGAGTTTGGGGGCGGCGTGTTTTGTCCCGTTCCACCAGGTACGGTCGTACGGCCGGCCGATACAAGCAGACGTGGCTGGCCCGTTGCCGGATCGATCACGGTCAGGAAGTTCGTTGCCAGCGCAGAGGCACTGAGCAGTGAAAGCGCACAAGCGAATAAGGGGCGGGCTGTTTGTTTCATCGTGAGTTCTTCCGGGCAATAACCGTGAGCACCTGCAAATAAGAGCAGGTCTGGCAGAAACGGTTTGTTGAATTTTGGAAACAGAAGAATTATAGAGAGAGTTGCAAAATGTAACAAACAATTTGTTGCAAGGTAACCCTATGATTCTCTTCGGTTTTATTGGGGATATGCTCGTGCCGGATGCGGATGCCACCCCTGCCGACTCAAGGGGCTGCGGGGAACAGGGGAGGTCTGGAGAGGCATGTCGCTGCGCGCGGTTCTTGTTCCTTCAGGCTGCCAGCACGTAGGAACGTGATCAGCGCAGCGAAGCCGGCGTTTCCAGCAGGCGGGGGGCGCCATCCTGCAGTAGTGCTGCCAGCGGGGTGGCCAAATAAGGGATGGAGATAGCCAGCATCAGGAAACCCACGGCCAGCATGATGGGGAAGCCGATGCCGAACAGATTTAATTGCGGCGCGGCGCGGGTCAGGATGCCCAGCGAAAGGTTGGCTGCCAATAGTACGGCGACCACGGGCAGTGACAATTGGACGCCGGCACTGAAGATCTTGCCTCCCCATTGCGCAACGCCCAACCAGCCCTGATTATTGGTGAGGGATTCGCCAATCGGCAGGACGGTGAAGCTGTCTGCCAGAATGGAGATCGTGACCAGGTGCATATTGGTGGCAAGGTAAAACACCAGCGTAATCATCACGAGCATCTGGCTGATGCCGGAAAGCGAGGCGCGAGTCTGGGGATCGTAAAAGCTGGCGAAGCCCAGGCCCATGGTAAGGCTGGTGATTTCGCCCGCCATTTCGATCGCAGCGAATACGATACGCATGACAAAACCCATGGCAATGCCGATCAGTATTTGCTGCAGCAGGATCAGCAGTCCCGGCAGGGAGGCTGGATCGGTGGCGGGTCCGGGTGGCACGTTCGGTGCAATCACGATCGCCAGTGCAATGCCCAAGCCGAGTTTGACGCGCGCTGGAATGGCGATATTGCCGAACAAGGGGGCGACCGCGATCAGGCCCAGGATGCGCGCAGCCGGCCATAGCAGCATGGCAATCCAGGTATTCAGTTCTGCGCTGGTAACCGTGATCATGAGGGCGTGGGCTTAAGGACTGTGCGCCTGCTTGTCAGGCGCAAAAGGAGATCTTGTTCAGCCTATCAGGCCGGGAATGTTGTAGAAGAGCTGGTGCATGTAGTCGAGCATGACGGTCAGCATCCAGGGGCCGGCGATCACCAGCGCGACAAAAATGCCTACCAGCTTGGGAATGAAGGAGAGCGTGGTTTCGTTGATCTGCGTGGCGGCCTGGAAGATGCTGACCAGCAGGCCGATGGCCAGCGCCGCCAGCAACATGGGGGCGGCAATCATCAGCAGTACTTCAACGGCCTGGCGACCCATGGTAATTACGGTTTCAGGAGTCATGTCGGTTTCCTTGGCAGGCGGTTCCTAAACGGAGTCTTGTCGTCGGACGGCGCGTGGCCGGCACTAATAAAAACTACTTGCCAGCGACCCCAGCAGCAATTGCCATCCATCGACCAGCACGAACAGCATCAGCTTGAAGGGCAGTGCCACGATGGCAGGCGACACCATCATCATGCCCATGGACATCAGCACACTGGCGACCACCATGTCGATGATCAGGAAGGGAATGAAGATGGCAAAGCCAATCTGGAATGCGGTTTTCAGTTCGCTGGTGATGAACGAGGGAATCAGTACGCGCAATGGGACTTCTTCCGGGCCATTGACCTGCGGCGTATTCGACAATTGCATGTAAAACGCCAGGTCCGATTCGCGTGTCTGCTCCATCATGAAAGACTTCAGCGGCACGGCGCCGCGTTGCATTGCTTCGGTCACGTCAATGGCGTTTTCCGACAGCGGCACATAAGCTTCATTGTAGATGCGGTCGATGACCGGGCTCATCACGAACAGAGTCATGAATAGTGCCAGCCCGACCAATACCTGGTTGGGGGGCGCGCTTTGCGTGCCCAGCGCATGCCGCAGCAGCGACAGCACGATGATGATGCGGGTGAAGCTGGTCATCATCAGCAGTGCCGCCGGGATGAACGACAAAGCGGTGAGCAGTATCAGCGTTTGCAGGCTGAGTGAATACGTTTGCCCGCCACCGGGAGCCGGAGTGCTGGTCCAGGCGGGCGAACCGGCTACCTGCGCCAGGCTGTCGCCCGGCATCAGCAGCATAAGGAGCAGCGCACTGAGGAGCAGGGCAGGAGCACGCAAAAAACGGGAGCACAGCCAGGCGGCAGCAGAAAGCGGGGTGAAACTAGGGGCGTGCATTGCGTTGCTCGATGGATTGTTTGAGCCAGGAAGAAAAGTTGCGGCCATGGTCGCTGCCACTGCCTGCGCCGGTGGCCGGCAGTTCCTGGCGCGGCATGGTGGACAGCGCATTCACACTGCCGGGAGCTACGCCCACCACTATCCATTGGTCGGCCACTTCCACCACGACCACGCGTTCGCGGCCGCCGACACTGACGCCGCCCACAATGCGCACCTGTCCGGCCTGCCCCGCCTTGATGGGGTTGAAACGCTTGAGCAGCCAAGCCGCACCGGCCATCAGGCCCAGCACGACCAATAGTCCGAACAGCGCTTGCATGATCATGCCCGAGGGCGCGTTCTGCATCGCAGGCGCTGCATTCGATTGTGCCCAGGCTGGAGCTGCCGTGGCGAACAGCAGGAAAATGAAGAAGCGCCGCATAGTGGGTGACGTCTTATTTGTTCAGTTTGCGGATGCGCTCGGACGGGGTGATGATGTCAGTTAAGCGTATGCCGAACTTGTCGTTGACGACAACGACTTCGCCCTGCGCAATCAGGCAGCCGTTGACCAGCACATCCATGGGCTCGCCTGCCAGGCCATCCAGTTCCACGACCGATCCCTGTGCCAGTTGCAGCAGGTTCTTGATCGCGATCTTGGTGCGGCCCAGTTCTACCGTGAGTTGTACCGGGATATCGAGAATGAAGTCGATATCGTTGGGTGTATCGCCTTTGCCGCTGCTGCCGCCAAAGTCCTGAAAGGGGGCATTCGCAACCTGTGGTACGCCCTCCGTTTGAGCCTGTTCGGCCATTGCGGCCGCCCAGTCGTCCATGTTTGTTTCGTTGTCAGCCATCTCAATCTCCTTGCCCGAAGTCTTGGCCGCCATTGGCCAGCAATTTTTCTACACGCAGCGCATACTGGCCGTTCCTGGTGCCATAGCTGCATTCCATCACAGGGACGCCATCTACCTTGGCTTCCACCAGCGGAGGCACATTGATGGGAATGACGTCGCCCACTTTCATTTTCAGTATGTCGCGCAAGCTCATCTGAGCGGTGCCCAGCGACGCCACCAGTTGCACTTCCGCGCTCTGGATCTGCTGGCGCATCAGGCGCACCCAGCGCTTGTCCATTTCCAGGGTTTCGCCTTGCAGGCTGCTGGTCAGCAGGTCGCGTATCGGCTCTATCATCGAATACGGCGTGCAGATGTGCATCTGGCCGCCCACAGCTCCCAGGTCTATCGAAAAGGTGGTGGACACCACCACTTCATTGGGCGTGGCGATGTTGGCGAACTGGGTATTCATTTCCGAGCGCAGGTATTCAAACTTGACCGGATAGACCGGCTCCCATGACTTGGCGTAAGTCTCGAAAATGATATCCAGCACGCGCTGAATGATGCGCTGCTCGGTCTGCGTAAAATCGCGGCCTTCGACACGGGTATGGAAGCGCCCGTCGCCGCCGAACAGGTTGTCCACCAGCAGGAAGACCAGCGTCGGGTCCATCACAATCAGCGCGGTGCCGCGCAGGGGCTTCATGTGGACGAGATTCAGGTTGGTCGGCACGACCAGGTTGCGGATGAACTCGCTGTACTTGGAAACCTTGACCGGCCCTACCGACACTTCTGCCGTGCGGCGCAGAAAGTTGTAAAGACTGATGCGGAACTGGCGCGCGAAACGTTCATTGATGATTTCCAGCGTCGGCATACGGCCGCGCACGATACGCTCCTGCGTAGCCAGGTTGTAGGAACGTATGCCGTTGCCATCATCCTGGACGGGAACATCGTCCGGTTCGCCGGTGACTCCCTTTAACAGGGCATCGACTTCCTCTTGCGAAAGAAAGTTATCTGCCATGGGTTTACTGGATCACAAAAGCAGTGAAGAAAACGTTGGTAACACCCAGGGAAGGCGCTGCGTACGAAAAGGGTTGATTGAGGGCATCCCTGACGGATTCCGACAGATTAATCTTGCCTTCCACCGAAATGAGCTCGGACGGACGCTTACTGGATAGCAGTATCAGCAAACGGCTACGTATCTGCGGCATGTAGGTCTTGATTTGATCCACTTGCGCCTGGCTACTGAGTTGCAGGGTGATCGCTACCTGCAGGTACTGCTCCATGCCCTTTTCTGGCTGGAGGTTGACAATAAGCGGTTCCAGCGCAGAAAAGATAGGGGCATGATGTACTACTACCGGCGGTGCTTCCGCTACCGGGCTGCTCTGGTTATGCTGGTTGTTTTGATTGGTCTGGGTCAGGATGTACCAGGCTCCTGCTGCAATGATGAGCAGCAGCAAAATGAACATCCCGGCGACTAGGTAGCCTCTTGTTTTCGGTACTGCTGCATTCGGGGTGTTGTTTTCCGGAGGGAATATTTTTTTTGCCGTGGCCATCTTAATCTTTCAATGCAAATAGCAAGTCACTGGTACTCATTGTAAGAACTATAGAGGCAGTGCATCAGTAGAAAAGAAGGGAGAAGGGGGCGTATATCTGGAATAGAAATACGCCCGGCTCCGGATAGTGCTGACGTGTGCAACGCAAAAGCGGCGCTCTCATACGCCCAGGAAGGCCCCGGACCGAGGTTTCCCTTCCAGGATTCGTACTTGTAATGGGTCAGGCGAAGGTATCCACCAGGCCATTGCCACTAGCCGGGATGGGGCGCATGGTGACGGCCTCGTCAGCCAGTGTCCCGCCATCCACGCCGGTCGGCAGCGAGCGGCCGCCTTGTCCTTCCGAGCGTGCAAATTCACCTTGCTGCTCTGGCGAGCCCTGGTTGACGGAAGCCTGATCCAGCTGGATGCCGACATCTCCCAGCATTTCACGCAGTTTCGGCAGCGCGGCTTCCAGTGCCTGGCGGACTTCCATGTGCGCTGCAACGAAGGTGGCATTGGCTTGTGAATTCGATATGTTCAATACCACCTGCACTGGTCCCAGCTCAGGCGGGTTGAGGGTCAGCGATGCGCTTTGCTCGCTGCCGCTGGCCATCCATACCACGCGTTGTGCAATCGCCTGGTCCCAGCCCGAGCTTCCGACCTGTTGCGGGATATGGTGTGTCGGCAGTGCTTGGGCATTGCGCGCTGCGCCGGCGTGAGCCGTCTGCGTCAATTGCTGCAGGGTAGAGGAGAATCCCGTCTGGGGTGCTTCATCTGCAAGCGTGTCGGACAGGCCCTGGCGGCCGAGTGCGGTTTGCAGGTCCAGCTCCTCCTCCAACTGGGTAGATGTCAGTCTGGCGCCGGCAAGGTCAAGCTGTGCCTCCTGCGCTTCGCCTTCTTGCTGACGTAAAGCCTTGCCAAGCAGCGTGAGCGGGTCACCTTCCTCTGCCGTGCCCTCCTGGCGTTGCATCAGTCCGGCAATCATTGCAGAGAGCTCCGGCGACAGGCTTACATGTTCATTTTCATCTTTCTCGGCTGCGTCGGAACCAGCCTGACTCTGGTCGGCCTGTTTTGCCGCCGGCTTTTCCGGGGGCGCCGCCGGGGCAGCAGCTTGGTTGTGCTCGGCCTGGCCGCCAGGCGAATCCTTGCCGGCCAGTTCCTCGGACAGCATTTGCTGGAAAGGATTGTCGGCTGCTTCGGATTGGCGCGCGCCGGCACGTGCCGGGGATGCAGGCTGGATGTTGCTGACGATATTCGATACAGGGGTGCTGTTCATAGAGAGCACTGACTCCGGAAAAATTCTGGTCGGTTCAACGTTTGTAGAAGTGCTGGCGCGCCGCATGCTCGTCCATGGCTTTCTGGTCGCGCTTGCCTTCTCTCATTAATTCTTTTTGCTCTGCGCGGGTCGCCAGCAGGTCATAAGACTTGCGCTTGCGTTCGCATGCCTGCCATGTGCCCCGTTCGCGGCTTATCCGGCGCTGCGCATCCTGCACGATCTGCTGCTGGCCCGCGATGGCCTGGTCCAGTTTGCCCAGGAACAGCTGGAAATTGCGGTAGCCGGAGGCGGTCAGGCCCTGTGCCAGGCTGGCATTAAAGCGCGACTGATACTCGGCGCGGTATTGCTGCAGCATTTCCAGCTTCTGTTCGGCATCGCGACTGGCCGACAATGCCTCCCCCAGACGCTTGGCAGCGTTATCGGTATCGGTGCTCGCCAGATCCAGCAGCGTATCGAGTGTGGAAGGATGTGCCATGTTCACATTCTATTTTTGTCATGAAGGAGCCTATCCGCTGAACAGAGCGGAAAGTTGGCCCCAACTCTCGGGAATGCTGGCCCGCTCCTCGATTTGCTGCTGCAAAAATGCTTCGATATGGCCATGCATGGCAATAGCCTTGTCCAGCAGCGGGTCGGACCCGGGACTGTAAGCACCCACGCTGATCAGGTCGCGGCTGCGCTGATAGCGGGAATACAACTGTTTCAGCGTACGCGCCTGTTGCTGGTGCTCGCTCGAGGTGATGTTCTGCATCACGCGGCTGATCGATTGTTCGATATCGATGGCGGGGTAATGGCCGGCTTCGGCCAGCGAGCGGTTCAGGACGATATGCCCGTCCAGGATGGCGCGCGCGGCATCGGCAATCGGATCCTGCTGGTCGTCGCCTTCAGTCAGCACGGTGTAGAAAGCGGTAATGGAGCCGCCGCCATCCTTGCCATTGCCAGCGCGTTCCACCAGGGTCGGCAGCTTGGCGAATACGGAAGGCGGATAACCCTTGGTAGCGGGCGGCTCGCCGATGGCCAGCGCGATTTCACGCTGCGCCATCGCATAACGGGTCAGCGAGTCCATGATCAGGAGCACATTCATGCCCTGGTCGCGGAAATGTTCGGCAATCGCCGTGCAGTAAGAAGCTCCCTGCATCCGCATCAAGGGCGGCGTGTCGGCGGGAGCTGCAACCACCACGGAGCGTGCCAGGCCGACTTCGCCCAGGTTGTGTTCAATGAATTCCTTGACCTCGCGGCCGCGCTCACCGATCAGGCCGACCACGATGATGTCGGCAGTGGTGTAGCGCGCCATCATGCCCAGCAGCACGCTCTTACCCACGCCGGAGCCGGCGAACACGCCGATGCGCTGGCCGCGCCCTACGGTCAGCATGCTGTTGATCGCACGCACGCCGACGTCGAGCGGCTCGACAATCGGGGCACGCCCCAGCGGATTCGCCGCGCGCACGTTCAGGGGGGCGGTGCTGGAAGTCATGAGCGGGCCCAACTGGTCCAGCGGACGCCCGGCGGCATCCACGACACGACCCAGCAGTTCCGGGCCAACCGGCAAATGCCGCCCGCGGTCGCTGGGCCGGCGGCGCGGATGAGAGACGGAGCCGGGCGGCGGCAAAGTTTGTACCACTTCCATCGGATAAACCTGGGCGCCGGGGATTATCCCTTCGACGTCGCTTTGCGGCATCAGGAACAGTCGGTCATTCTCGAAACCGACGACTTCGGCTTCGATGCGGGTGCCGTTGGGAAGGGGAATGCTGCAGGCGCTGCCGATGGCAAGGCGCAGGCCGACGGCTTCCATCACAAGCCCGGTCACGCGCGTGACGCGTCCGGCGACGTGCATGGGCTCGGCAATGTCCAGCAGCTCGCTGCAATCCTTCAGGTAAGCACGCCAGCGATTGCTTGCCGGTTCGGTATTCATGCATCCATCCACGAATTGTCCGCCGACAGGGCGGTGGCAATGCGTTGCCAGCGTGTCGGCGTGGTGGCATCGATCTGGTTACTGGCGGTTTCGACCCGGCAGCCGCCGCGTTCCATCTGCGGATCTTCGACGATACGCCAGCCTGCCGCGGCAAGCTCCTGCTCCATTTGGCTCCTGACCAGCGCCGCATCTGCCGGATGCAGTATCAGCAACGCTGGCTGCTGGACTGTGGGCAGGTAATTGATGGTTTCCTTGACGACGGGCAGGATCAATTCAGGCTTGGCGGGCAGGGCGGTTTTCAGCATGGCCTTGGCCACATCGAAGGCCAGCGCCAGCACATCGGCTGAAATCAGCTCATTCGCATTCGCGATTTCCTGGCCAAAGTTCTGGGCAAGCTGCTGCAGCAGTGCGCGTTCTTTTTCCGCCTGCGCACGCCCTTTTTTCAGGCCATCTTCGTAACCCTTGGACAAGCCTTCCTGGTGACCTTCCTGGTGGCCTTTCTGATAGCCTTGCTGGCGCGCCGCTTCGCGTTCCGCCGCGATTTCCTGCTGGCGTTGCGCTTCGGCCTGGGCATCCAGTTTCGCATTCGTTTCCGCGTGATGCTGTGTGCTGGCGCGGTCGTCGCCAAAGGATGCCAGTTCCCAGCGCTGGTAGGCAGTCTGCTCTTCTTTGGGTAGCGGCATGGTCATAGGTCAGCGGATACGGCAACAACATTACACATAAGGATCGTCGCCCTTGGCGCCGAGCTGGATCTGTCCTTCGTCGGACAAGCGACGCACGATCTGCAGAATGGCTTTCTGCTGCTGCTCCACTTCGGAGAGGCGTACCGGCCCCTTGGAATCCAGGTCTTCGCGCATCATTTCCGCGGCACGCTGCGACATATTCTTGAAGAATTTCTCGCGCAATTCCACGGTCGCCCCTTTCAGTGCCACGATCAGCGACTCGGACTGCACTTCGCGCAGCAGGGTCTGGATGCCGCGATCTTCGATATCCATGATGTTCTCGAACACGAACATTTCGTCCATGATCTGCTGTGTCATGTCGGGATCGAAACTGCGCAGGTTTTCCATCACCGAGACTTCGCTCTCGCCGCTGAAATAGTTGAGGATTTCTGCCGCAGCGCGCACGCCGCCCATCTGCTGCTTCTTCAGGTTCTCGTTACCGGTCAACAGCTTGGTCAGCACTTCGTTCAGTTCGCGCAAGGCCGAAGGCTGCACGCCGTCCAGTGTCGCAATGCGCAGCATCACGTCGTTTCGCAGGCGTTCGGAAAAATTCTGCAGCACTTCGTAGGCCTGGAAACGCTCAAGATGCACAAGGATGGTCGCGATGATCTGCGGATGTTCGTTGCGGATCAGTTCGGCTACGGACTGGGAATCCATCCATTTCAGGCTTTCGATGCCGCTGGAATCGCGTTGTCCCACGATGCGGTTCAGCAGTGATGCCGCCTTGTCGTCACCCAGTGCCTTGGTCAGCACCGTGCGTATGTATTCGTCGGAATCTATGCCGATGGAAGTATTTTTCTCGGCCTCAGCGCGGAACTCTTCCAGTACCTGCTCCAGTTGCTCGCTTTGCACCGAGCGCATGTTAGACATGGCCGCACCCAATTTCTGGACTTCGCGCGGCCCCAGGTATTTCATCACTTGGGCAGCCGCATCTTCGCCTAATGCAAGCATCAGGATGGCGCCTTTCTGTACTCCGTCATCACTCATTGCGATCCACCCATGATTTGACTATGCTGGCGACCATCTTGGGGTCTTCGTGTGCCATCTGCCGCACAATCGACAGGTTGTCCGGACGTGGTGCTTCAATCACTTCCGCCTCCTGAATGTCTGCTTCTATTGTTTCCTCTTCAGCCTCGGCGAGCGGCAGCGCCGGGGGCGGAGCCACTTCGTTCATGACTCTGCGCAGCAGCGGGCGCAGGTAAGCGAAGAAGAGATAAGCCAATACCAGTGCTACCAGCAGGTACTTGCCGGCTTCCAGACCCCACTCGATCATTTGTGGCTGCTTCCAGAGCGGTATTTCCGGCGTATCTTCCACGTCGAGACCGGCGAACGGAGCGTTCACGACGCTCAGCGAATCGCCGCGGTCCTTGTTGAAGCCCATGGCTTCCCGTACCAGGTCGGTGATCTGGGTGTGTTCGGCTTCGGTCAGCGCACGGTAAGTGACATTGCCTTCCGCATCGGTTTCTTTCTTGTGGTTGACGACGACCGCCACCGTCAGGCGCTTGATGCTGCCCATGGGTTGCTGCACATACTGGATGGATTTGTCCACCTCGTAGTTGACGGTAGTGTCGCGCTGCGAGCTGATGGGTTGGGTCCCGTCAGCCGCATTGGCCGCAGCACCTTCCGGCGCGACCAGGGGGGCGGTATTGGGAGCCGGAGGCTGGTTAGTCAACGCTCCGGGAACGCCGCCTTGCTGCGCAGTCGCAGTCTGCTGCGATTCGCTGCTTTGCTGGCTACGCACGGCTGCCGGATTCTCGCCCTGGTTGGGACGGTAAGTTTCGGACGCCTGCTCCGTTACCGAGAAATCGATTTCAGCAGTGGCTTCAGCACGTACATTGCCGCTCCCAACCAGCGGGGCGATGATGGATTCCACTCGTCTGATGATGTTCTGCTGCAGGTCTTGCACATATTGCAGCTTGGCGGGGTCCAGCATTTGCGGCACCGGCCCATTGCCCATGTCGGACAACAGATTGCCATCCTGATCGACGACTGTGACATTCTTGATGGGCAGTTGCGGCACGCTGCTGGCAACCAGGTGCACGATGGCGCTGACTTGCTGGCGATCCAGCATGCGCCCCGGATGCAGGTTCAGCAATACGGAGGCAGTGGGTTTTTGCTGTTCACGCACGAACACGGAAGCCTTGGGCAGTGCAAGATGCACGCGTGCGCTCTCCACTGCGGCGACCGATTGAATGGAGCGGGCCAGCTCGCCTTCCAGTGCACGCTGGAAATTGACCTGTTCAAGAAACTGGGAAATGCCCAGTTTCTGGTTTTCCATCAGTTCGAAGCCGACGTTGCCCCCTTTGGGCAAGCCCTGGGCTGCAAGTTTTAAACGAGCGTCATAGACGTTTTCGGCCGGTACCAGAATGGCACCGCCACCATCGGCGAACTTGTAGGGAATATTCAGTTGCTGCAGCGAGGCGACGATAGCGCCGCCGTCGCGGTCGGAGAAGTTGGAAAACAGCACGCGGTATTCGGGCTGTTTGCTCCACATCCAGACTGCAGCCATCGCCCCGACCACGGCTGCGACGCCCAGCATCAGGAGGACGCTGCGGCCTGCAGAAGATTGCATAAAGCCAGCCAGGCCGGCAGGACGAACGTCTGCGGCTTCGGTACTCATTGATTTTCCTTTGTCATCGCGCCCGTAAGGCAAGAGGCGGTGACGGCGTATGGATCAAACATTCTGATAAAGGCAAGGGATGCCGGAGATTGGCTTGCTAGCGATTTTCGGCCTCTTGGGGAAATTCAATGCCCCGAATAAGCGGCTATTTCCACGCTTTTCTTTCCGCACTTGCAGTAGCCGGGCATGTTAACTTCTCGCCATACCGAAATTCCGCAAGTGCGTCCGTACCGGATGTCGTTGACGAAAGGAGTGGCATGAATCCAGTTGCAATTGATGCAAGCAAAATACAGGCGATGGTAGCCCAGTTGAGGGAAACCGCTTCGCGGGCACAGGGTGTGCAGGGCATCGCCAACCCCTTGAAAGCCGATAAAACGGCGGCTGCCGCACCGGAGCAAGGAGGCTTCGCGCAGGTGCTGAAAGCTTCGCTGGATCAGGTCAATTCGGCGCAAAGTCGGGCAGAAGGATTGGGTAAGCGGTTTGCGCTGGGTGATGACAGCGTGAATCTGTCCGACGTGATGATCGCCGGGCAGAAAGCCAGTATCTCATTCCAGGCCACGGTACAGGTTCGCAACAAGCTGGTCAGTGCTTACCAGGAAATCATGAATATGCAGGTGTAAGGCGAGCCGCGTCTTAGGGCATTGCCGGACTGGCGCATGCTCCTCCTGCAAGCGCTGAGACGTTGCAACCGGTCGGACATAGAGAAACGCAGGCCATCCGCCGCTTGTACGCCTCCTCCCCGTGTTCCCGAGAGCCTGTTGCCCGCTTCTTTTCCGGCCAGGCGCTTTGTTAAGC
>JAEZLB010000214.1 GCA_023435945.1 Pseudomonadota bacterium
ACAATGCACGCCACCCGGTACCTGATTATGTACTTTCAACGTGGAGCTTTGCTGCGCTATTTCCTGCAGTTCTTCGGCAAGTGCCGCTTCCATCCCGCGCGGGCAGGGGCAGAAATAGGAATGGGAAGAAATCATGGGAGTACCCTTTATCCGTAGATGCCGCGGGGCTATCCTACTCGCGGCAGTTAACTATTTTCGTGTGGGTTAGGTATCAGCCTTGGAGTGTTCAGGCTCAGAACGGTTTCACCACCACCAGGATGACGATGGCCAGCAGCAGGATGACCGGTACTTCATTAAACCAGCGGAACCAGGTATGGCTGCGGCGATTGGTGCCGCGCTCGAATTTTTTGAGTAATGACCAGCAGGCATGGTGATAGCCGATCACCAGCAGTACCAGGAACAGTTTGGCGTGTAGCCAGCCTCCGCCGAAGCCATAGGTGATCAGCCACATGCCGGTAAGTAAGGCAGGAATGGCCAGAATGGTCGTGAAGCGGAACAGCTTGCGTGCCATCAGCAGCAGCCTGTCCTTGGCTGCATCATTGGATTCCATCGCGAGATTTACAAAAATGCGCGGCAGGTAAAACAGGCCGGCAAACCAGGAAACGATGAAAACGATGTGCAGGGATTTTACCCAGAGCATGGCCTCTCCTGAAGGGATGATTGTTCTGTTTGGCGCGGCATGACATCAAGCCATGCCGCTCACTTATATTACAGGCAGATTGATGCCAGATTACTGACGGACTTCGCCGTGGCCGAATACCACGTATTTCAGTGAGGTCAGCCCTTCCAGGCCGACCGGGCCACGTGCATGCAGCTTGTCGTTGGAAATGCCGATCTCCGCGCCCAGCCCATATTCGAAACCATCGGCAAACCGCGTGGAGGCATTGACCATCACGGAAGCGGAATCCACTTCGCGCAGGAAACGCATCGCGCGGGAGTAGTCTTCGGTAATGATGGCATCCGTATGCTTGGAAGAATAACGGTTGATGTGTTCGATAGCCTGGTCCACGTTATCGACCAGCTTGATTGACAGAACAGGTGCCAGATATTCGGTGGACCAGTCTTCTTGCGTTGCCTGGGCGAGGAAAGGATAGTCGGCCAGAATCAGGCGCGCATCTTCCTCGACGCGTAGTTCCACTTCTTTGCCCTGATAAAGGGTTGCTAATTGAGGGAGGACGGCAGGCGCAATCGTGCGTGCTACCAGCAGCGTTTCTATCGTGTTGCAGGTGCCGTAACGGTGGCATTTGGCATTGAAGGCGACATTCAGTGCTTTATCGAGGTCAGCCTTGTCATCGATGTAGACATGGCAGATGCCGTCCAGATGCTTGATCATCGGCACTTTCGATTCCTTGATCAGGCGCTCGATCAGGCCCTTGCCGCCGCGTGGCACGATCACGTCTACATATTCGGGCATGGTGATCAGCTCACCCACCGCTGCACGGTCCGTGGTCTCGATGATCTGTACGGCATCTTCCGGCAGGCCTGCTTCGTTCAGCCCTTCCTTGACCAGCTTTGCCAGCGCCTGGTTGCAGTGTATCGCCTCCGAGCCGCCGCGTAGAATCGTGGCATTGCCGCTCTTGATGCACAGGCCGGCGGCGTCCACGGTGACGTTGGGACGGGCTTCGTAAATGATGCCTATCACGCCCAGGGGTACCCGCATTTGCCCGATCTGGATGCCGGTGGGGCGTATCTTCATGTTCGAGATTTCGCCGATAGGGTCGGGCAACGAGGCAATCTGTTCCAACCCTTCCGCCATGGTGGCAATCGCCTTGTCCGACAAGGTCAGCCGGTCCAGCATCGCCGCCTCCAGGCCATTCTTCTTCGCTGCTTCGAGATCCACGCGGTTGGCGGTGCGCAAGGCTTCTGCGTCACGCCGTATCGCTGCGGCGATGCATAGCAAGGCGCGGTTCTTGGCAGCGCTGTCAGCTTTGGCCATGGCACGCGATGCAATGCGCGCACGCTGACCGACTTCATTCATGTACTGTTTGATATCCATGCTTACTTCTCTCGATTAAGAAGCGGTTGCGGTAACCAGCTCCCGTCCTAAAGCTATTTTTATTCCCACCTGCAGCAAGGCATTCCACGGATCACCGCTGAACCCCGGTGCCCGCAGGCCTTTGACCATCTTGTCCAGCTGCGCGCACTGCTGCAGCGCTGTTCCCAGTTGTTCCCGTGTCAGGCGGCGCAGCGCCGGTTCCATCAGGCGCTCGCGCGGTCCCCATATGCGGTATTCCTTCAGCAGGACACCAAGCGGCTTGCCTTGCTCCATGCCCGACTTCAGCGTGTATAGCGTGCGCACTTCTTCCGTGACTGCCCACAATACCAGTGGCAGCGCTTCGCCTTCGCCTTGCAGGCCATTCACCATGCGGGTCAGGCGCGGCACATCGCCCGCCAGCATCGCTTCGTTGAGTTTGAACACATCATAACGCGCCACGTTCAACACGGCGTCCTGGATTTGTTCAAAGCCGAGCTTGCCTTCCGGATATAACAAGGCCAGCTTGCGGATTTCCTGATGCGCTGCCAGCAGGTTGCCTTCCACTCTGTCGGCAATGAATTGCAGTGCTTCGCGTTCAGCGCCCTGGCCTTGCGCGGACAGGCGCGAGGCAATCCAGTTGGGCAGTTGCGGCCGTTCTACCAGCGGAATGTCGATATAGACGCCCGCTTGCTGCAGCGTGTTAACCCAGGCCGCCTTCTGTGTGGCCCAGTCCAGCTTGGGCAGGGTAATCAGCGTTATGTTGTCGGGGTTCAGGTTGGCTGCGTATTCCTGCAGTGCCTGTCCACCTTCCTTGCCGGGCTTGCCGGAAGGAATGCGCAGTTCGATCAGTTTTTTATCGCCGAACAGCGACTGCGACTGGTTGGCCGCCAGCAGTTCGCCCCATTTGAAATAACGTTCCGCCGTCAGGACTTCCCGTTCCGATATGCTGTTCCGGCGCGCTGCGCTGCGTATCTTGTCCGCTGCTTCCAGCGCCAGCAGATGTTCATCGCTGGTGATGACATACAAGGGCGCCAGGGTGCTGGCCAGATGTGCATCAAGAGCGTCGGCGCGGAGCTGCATGCTTATCCTCGGGGTCCTATGGGCAGCAGCGCCAGGCGGCGAATGATCTGTTGTATCGCATCCAGTTGCATGTCGCGGTATAGCATGCTTTCTTCCACTTGCTTGCCGAGTACGGCATTTTCGTTATAGCTCATTGTCCGGTTGATCGCTACTTGGGATGCAGGCAGCAATTCCCTGCCGCCGCCATCGGTAATGCGGTAATTCATCATGTACCTGAGATCGTATTCGCGCACCCGCCCCTGGCTGTTGCGAGTCAGGACCACGTTATCTCGCGATTCGGACAGAATGTACAACGCCACTTCCGCCTCTTGGGGCGATTCGACGATGGTCAGCCCCTCGTAGGGCGCCAGCTGTCGACGAAAATCTGCACCCAGCTGGGTGTTGGGCGGCTGATTGACATAGATGCGCTGAAACGGAAAATTGGTTGCCTTGCCGGCGCCACGCAAATGAAAGCCGCAGCCCGACAACAGAGCACTGGCTGCTATCAGGCCTAGTACAGTACGTCTTTTTTGCATGGCACTTGTCCTCATGTTCAGCCCACGATGTTGACCAGTTTGCCTGGCACCACGATGACTTTTTTCGGTGTTCCTTCTACGTATTTCTTCACGTTTTCGTTAGACAGCGCTGCGACTTCTATTGCCGCCTTGTCGGCGGCCTTGGGCACGCGCACGCTGCCGCGCAGCTTGCCATTAACCTGCACCACCAGTTCGATTTCATCCTGCTCCAGTGCGCTGGCATCGACTTGTGGCCAGGGTGCGTCGAGAATATCGCCATGCGCATTCGCAAAGCCCAGTTCCTGCCACAGCACATGGGTGAGGTGTGGTGCGATCGGATTCAGGATGCGCAGGAAGATGGACAGGCCTTCCGCAATCACCGCATTCGATGCCGGAGACGCATCCAGTTTCGCGCTTTCCAGCGTATTCAGCATCTTCATGCAGGCTGACACGACGGTGTTGTATTGGATGCGACGCAAATCGCTGTCGGCCTGCTGCAGGATCTTGTGAATCTCGCGACGGATATCTTTGTGTTCAGCAGGCAGGCTGCCGGTCTGTGGTTCTGTCGCAGCCGCAATGCGCGAGGCATTGTTATAGGCGAAGGTCCAGACCCGACGCAGGAAGCGGTTTGCCCCTTCCACACCTGAATCCGACCATTCCAGCGTCTGCTCCGGCGGTGAAGCGAACATCGTGAATAGGCGGGCGGTGTCAGCGCCGTACTGGTCAATCAGTGCCTGCGGGTCGATGCCGTTGTTCTTGGACTTCGACATCTTCTCCACGCCGCCTATCTGCACAGGCTGGCCATCGGCTTTCAAGGTGGCGCCGACCGGGCGGCCCTTGTCGTCCAGTTGCAGGTTCACGTCGGCCGGATTGAACCAGGTCTTTTTGCCCGATGCTTCTTCGCGGTAATAGGTTTCATTGTTGACCATGCCCTGCGTCAGCAGGTTGGTAAACGGCTCGTCGAATTTCACCAGGCCCAGGTCGCGCATGACCTTGGTCCAGAAGCGCGCATACAGCAGGTGCAATACAGCGTGTTCGATACCGCCGATGTACTGGTCCATCGGCATCCAGTAATCGTTGCGTGCATCGACCATGGCAGCGTTGCTGCCCGGTGAGCAATAGCGCATGTAATACCACGACGAATCCACGAAGGTATCCATGGTGTCGGTTTCACGACGTGCCGGTTTGCCGCATTTCGGGCAATCGCACTTGAGGAAGGCTTCGTGCTTGTTCAGCGGATTGCCGCTGCCGTCCGGCACGCAGTCCTCCGGCAGTACTACCGGCAGATCTTTTTCCGGAACCGGCACGGAGCCGCAGTCCGGGCAGTTGATCATCGGGATGGGCGTGCCCCAGTAACGCTGGCGCGAAATGCCCCAGTCACGCAGGCGGTAAGTGATTTTCTTTTCGCCCAGGCCGAGCGCGGCGAGATCGGCAGCAACGGCATCCACGGCCTCGGCATAGCGCATGCCATCGTATTTGCCGGAATTGATGCAGTAGCCCTGCTCCTTGTCGGCATACCAGTCATGCCAGGTCTCGGTGGAGAACATCTTGCCATCGACCGTGATGACCTGCTCGATAGGCAGCACGTATTTCTTGGCGAAGGCGAAATCGCGTTCGTCGTGGGCAGGAACGCCCATCACGGCGCCGTCACCATAACTCATCAGCACATAGTTGCCGACCCAGACTTCCACCTGCTTGCCGGTCAGC
>JAEZLB010000277.1 GCA_023435945.1 Pseudomonadota bacterium
CAGCGTCAGTTGTGTATAAGAGAGAGCCGCAAAAGCGTGACTCTTGAATTGGGCGGCCTGCCTACGCAGGCTGGATTGCATTATGGGAGGAACCGGCTCTACGGTACGGGCTCAGTTCTTTTCTTCTTCGTCGAAGTCGAGGTCTTCATCCTCGTCCTCATCATCATCTTCTTCCACCGACTCTTCGATCGCCAGAGCCAGGTTAGCGACTTCCACTGCGACGCGGGCAGCATCCGCCCCCTTTTCTGCCATGCGCACTTCCGCCTGGGCGTCATCTTCGGTAGTCAGCACTGCATTGGCAATCGGAATGCCGTAGTCCAGCGCAACACGGCTGATGCCAGCACCGGATTCATTGGCGACCAATTCGAAGTGATAGGTTTCACCGCGAATGACTGCGCCAATCGCTATCAGGGCATCATATTCGCGGGTAGCCGCCATTTTTTGCAGAACCACAGGGATTTCCAGCGCGCCTGGCACGGAAGCATGCGTAATATCCTCTTCCGCCACGCCGAGACGCCGCAGTTCTTCCACACAGGCATTCAGCAGACCCTGGCATACCTTCTCATTGAAACGCGCCTGCACGATACCGATGCGCAAACCCTCTCCGTCCAGATTGATGTCGTATGCGTCTAATGCCATGGGAAGTCCTCACTCTCTTTTCAAGGCGGTAAGCGACACCTGTCGCTTACCGTTGTACATAATCAGTCGTCGGGCTGTGCCTGATAACCGACCACTTCCAGATTAAATCCAGCCATCGAAGGCATCTTGCGGGGATTGGCCAGCAATTTCATCTTGCGCACGCCGAGATCTCGCAACACCTGTGCCCCGATGCCATAAGTCCGCAAGTCCATGCGCGAACCGCGTGCCGGCGACCGTTGGCCCGGCTTGGCCAGTGCTTCGAACTGGGCAAACATCTGCTCCGCCGATTCTTCGCAATTGAGCAGTACCAGCACACCCTGCGGCGCTGCCTGGATCGCTTTGAGCGCGGCGGCCATATTCCAGGAGTGCGTGGTGGCACGGGTCTCCAGCAGATCCAGTATGGATACCGGCTGATGCACGCGCACCAGTGCTTCCTGTTCCGCCTCGATATCCCCTTTCACCAGTGCAAGGTGAGCACCACCGCTAGGCTTATCCCGATAGGCCACAGCACGGAATAAACCATAAGGCGTTTCCATCGCGCGCTCAGCCACGCGATCCACAATACTCTCATGCTGGCTGCGGTAGTGAATCAGGTCAGCGATGGTGCCAATTTTCAGGCCATGTTCCTTGCCGAACTCAATCAGGTCCGGCAGACGCGCCATGGTGCCGTCGTCCTTCATGATTTCACAGATCACGGCAGCCGGCGTCAATCCCGCCAGATCAGCCAGATCGCAACCGGCTTCGGTATGCCCGGCGCGCATCAGCACACCACCTGGCTGGGCCTTGAGCGGGAAAATATGTCCGGGCTGAACAATATCGGTCGGCTTGGCATGACGGGCAACCGCCACCTGCACGGTTCTCGCACGATCTGCAGCCGAAATGCCCGTGGTCACGCCCTCTGCCGCTTCGATTGATACCGTGAAATTGGTGCCATAGGAAGTACCGTTACGGCTAGTCATCATCGGCAGATTCAACTGCTCGCAGCGTTCTTCTGTCAAAGTCAGACAAATTAAGCCTCGTCCGTACTTGGCCATGAAGTTGATCGCCTCCGGTGTGACAAAATCTGCAGCCAGCACCAGATCGCCCTCATTCTCGCGGTCTTCCTCATCCACCAGAATGACCATGCGCCCAGCGCGCAATTCGGCAACGATCTCTTGAGTAGTTGAAATAGTCACGACGTGAACCCTGAATCTTGATTAGCCCGCCATTTTAATGGATTTCCCCATCCGGGGCTTGCTATCGAAGCGAATGGTCCAAGGAATGTCGGCATGAAACGTTGCGTGGCGCGAGAACAAGCTCGTACTCACAGCAAAACCCGACCGCGTCAATCTCGCTCCTCCCGTGCTTACTCCTGATCCGGGAGGCGATAAACGTCGCCTGACACCGCCCCGCTGCGCTCTTTGCCGCCGCGCAGATCGCGGTAAACGGCAGCACGCATCAGCAACATGGAAACCACGGGCGCACTGAGCAGGAGGAAGAAGGTAATGATGATTTCGTGGATAACGATGCGGGAGTTCAGCACGGTAAAATAAATCATGGATGCAATCAGGATGCATCCCGCTCCCAGCGTGATCGTGATGGCCGGACCATGAATACGCTGATAAAAATTCGGCAAGCGCATCAATCCCAGCGTACCGACCACAACAATACTGCCGCCCAGCAGCAGCAAAATCCCTACCAGTATTGCTGCCCAGTCAGGCAGATTTTCAATGCCGCTCATTCGATGATCTCCCCACGCATCAGGAACTTCGCCATGGCGACAGTGGACACAAAGCCAACCAGCGCAATCAGCATCGCCGCCTCAAAATAAATCAGATTACCGAATCGGATTCCCAGCATCAGCGCCAGCAGCATCGAACACATCCACAAGGTATCCAGTGCCAGGACACGGTCTTGCGCACTGGGCCCGAGCAGCAGCCTCACGGTGCAAAACAACATGGCGATGATCGTGCAGACAAATGCGAATCCTATACACAATTCCAGAAACGTCATGGATGTGTCCTTTAGTCAAAAACATCAATCAGCGGCTGTTCATACCGCGTCTTGATGGTATCAATCCACCATTGCTCGTCATGCAAATCAAAGACATGCAATGCCAGTACGTTGGAATTCGGCAGGATTTCCACCCATACCGTACCGGGCGTCACGTTAATCAGGCACGACAATACCGCCAGCCCATAGGGACTGCGCAAATCGAGTGGAATGCGAATGAACTGCGACTTCACCTTGGTCGGATTCGCAAACAGGATAATGCGCCCGACGTTGAAACAGGAACGCACGATCTCGATGGTCGACATCACGGCAAGCCGCACCAGTGCCGACAGATTTTTCAACCTTGGTGCGGGAAGGGGTTGCAGATTGCGTACCAGCAAAGGAATGCCGATTGCCAGGAATCCGCCCAAGAGCAGATGAGCCGGTTCGACAGTCTGATTAAGCAGCAACCAGAGGATCAGCAATGCCAGCGAGGTTATTGGGGCAGGAAACCACTTGCTCATTTCGCCTCCTCTACCGGATTATGGATGGCGCCCGGCACTACCGGTTCCGCCAGCACGCGTTCCACATAGTCAGTTGGCCTATGCAAGCCGTCCGACACCCTGTCCAGATAATCCAGGGCTGGGCCTGCCATCACGGCCAATGCGAGACACACGCCGAGCAGCGCACCGATAGGAAGCACTTCCGATATCAGAAGGCGCGGAGGCTGTATCGCACCGGAAGCCCAGAAGGTCCGCACACCGAAACGCATCAATCCTAAAATAGAACTAAACCCTGCCACCACAATCAGGATCAGAATCGTCCAGGCCGTTGGGCTTACCAGGCCTTCAGATGCCGTAGGACTGAGCAATTGATGGAACATCGTGAACTTGGCAAGGAAACCGGACAAAGGCGGCAGTCCTGAAATGATCAGCGCGCAAGCAGAAAAGGACAAGCCCAGGAAAGCAAGCGCCGCAGGTACTCGCACGCCGGCGGTTTCTTCCGGCACTTCTTCGACGGCGAATGCCTCAATAGTCAGCGCCAGCACAGCCGCACCCGGCGTACTGATACGGTTAATCAATTCAATCAGCAGCATCAGCGCGGCGACTGCGATCGTGGAGCCGATCAGGTAATAAAGCATGGGACCAATCAGCGAAGGCTGACCGTAACCGAGGATGGCCAGCATCGTACCCGAAGATACGATAGCGGCATAACCAGCCATGCGTCCCGGATCCTGGGCTGCCAACATGCCGGCAGCACCAAAAACTATGGTCACAATACCGCCCCAGGTCAAAGCCTCAAGCCCGAAACCGGCAGCCTCTCCAGCCTCGCTGGAAAAAACCAGCAGCCAGATACGCAGGATCGCATAGACCCCAACCTTGGTCATCAGCACCACCATGGCCGCAACCGGTGGCGCTGCAGCAGCATAAGTCGTGGGCAGCCAGAAGCCCAGAGGCCACATGGCACTCTTGATCAGGAATGCCAGTGCAAGAATACTGACGCCAATTTGCAGAAGCTGCATATCGAGCCCCTGAACCCATGGCATGCGCGCAGCAAGGTCCGCCATGTTCAGCGTACCCGTCGAGGCATAAATCAATGCCACGCCAATCAGGAACAGCAGGGAAGCGGTCAGGTTGATAGCAATGTACTGCATGCCCGCGCGCACCCGCGTCGTGTTATAGCCATGCAAAATCAGGCCATATGACGCTGCCAGCATGACTTCAAAGAATACAAACAAGTTGAACAGATCATGCGTCAGGAACGCGCCGTTAATTCCCATCATGAGGAATTGGAACAGCGAATGAAAATGCACACCCAGGCGGCTCCAGCGCGACATCGAATACATGAGCGCTGCTGTTCCCAGGATGGAAGTGAGCACCAGCATCATGGCCGACAGACGATCTGCGAGCAAGGCAATACCGAACGGAGCGCTCCAGTTCGCAGCCAGATAGACACCAATGCCGTGCTGCCAGTACTCACTGTCAGCCATGCTCACCAAGGTAATCGAGATGGCCAGCATCGCCAGCATGGAAGCATAATTGATGGCGAACTTGAGCTGATGCCGACTCTCATTGATGAGAATCAGCAGTGCGCCGCAAATGAGCGGCAGCACGATAGGAACCAGAATCAAATGTTGAGACCAGGCTAACATCATTGATCAGGCTCCTGTCCATCAACATGATCCGAACCGGTCAGGCCGCGGATACCGATCATCACAACCAGAAAAAGTGCGGTCGTCGCAAAGCCAATCACGATAGCCGTCAGTACCAACGCCTGCGGCAACGGATCGGCGAACGTGGCAGGATCAAGCATGCCCTCGGATAAGGCCAACGGCGCCTTGTCCACCCACAAACGCCCCATGATAAAAATAAACAGGTTTACGGCATACGACATCAGTAACAATCCCGTCAGCACCTGAAAAGTACGCGGACGCAGGATCAGCCAGATGCCCGATCCGAACAATATGCCAATGGAAATGGAAATAACTACTTCCATCACACCCCCTCCTTCACGCTGGCAGCGACAGCTTCCGGAGTCACCCCGGGCTGCCGGTGGCTACGCAAGGATTGGTGAGCCAGCGCAACCAGAATCAGCATGGTGGTACCGACCACCACGGTAAATACGCCTAAGTCGAATACAAAGGCACTGGGAACATGAATTTCGCCCAGCACAGGCAAATGCAGGTGAGCGGTATGACTGGTCAGGAAAGGATAGCCGAACCACCATGCGCCCAGGCCCGTACCGCAGGCGATCATCAGACCATACGCAATCCAGCGATAGGGGCGCAGCAGGCTCAGGTGATTTTCTACCCACGTGGTGCCAGCCAGCATGTACTGCACAATCACGGCCACCGAAAAAATCAGGCCCGCTACAAAACCACCACCCGGAAGGTTATGTCCACGCATGAAGAAATACACGGAGACCAGCACCATGAAAGGCATCAGCGCGCGCAGGTAAACGCCAGGGATCATCAGGT
>JAEZLB010000281.1 GCA_023435945.1 Pseudomonadota bacterium
GTCCGCGGCAATCGCACGCACACCATGCAATTGCAGGAGTTCCCCGAGTTGGCCGGCGTCATCGACAGCATACGTGGCACCTTGGCCGGCAATCGGCAACTGCTGGAAAAATCCTTTGAACTCAAGCTGGAGGGGCCACGCCAGTCCTGGCGGCTGCTGTTGAAACCGACCGATAAGGGGTTGGCAAGAATCATACGCGTCATCCGCATGGAGGGCGCCTACGGCAGGGTGCATAGCATAGAACTGGAACAGATGGATGGCGACAGTTCGGTGATGACGATAGCGCCTTTGCCCAAAAAATGAGCGGCTCCTCCATGCGCAATAAAGCGATCACCATCGCCGTCTGGCTGCTGGGCCTGCTGGCGTGCATCATCGTCATCGGCCGCAGCAATTTTTCGGCCGATATGTCCGCATTTCTGCCGGCTTCGCCGACCGAAGAGCAGCAAGTCCTGATCGACCAGTTGAAAGATGGCGTGGTGTCGCGCCTGATTCTGGTTGGTATCGAAGGCAGCGATGCCGATACACGCGTTGAAGTATCCCGCAGCATGGCCAGTACCTTGCGCCAGTCTTCAGATTTCGTGTGGGTCGGCAATGGCCAGTCTGAACATGCCGAGCGTGATCAGGCCTTTGTTTTCGAGAACCGTTATCTGCTCAGTTCGGCGGTGACGCCGGAGCATTTCAGTGTCGCCGGGCTGGAAACCGCAATCGCAGATACGATAGACCTGCTGGCATCGCCGGCAGGCATGATGATCAAGTCCGTTCTGCCACGTGACCCCACCGGCGAAATCGTGCACTTGCTGGAGCAACTTACCGGCGGCAACCAACCAGCGAGTTATCAGGGCGTCTGGGTATCGCGTGACGCTAACCGGGCCCTGTTGCTGCTTCAGACCCGCGCATCGGGTTCTGACCTGGATGCGCAACAGAACGCCATCGCACAGATCCGGCAGGCATTTGCGGCCGGAGTAGCGCAGGGTGGCGAAGGAGCCGCTGATGCACACCTGCTGATGACCGGTCCCGGCATTTTTGCCGTAGAGTCGCGCAGCACGATACAGGAAGAAATCAGCAGCCTGGTGCTGATCAGTACGGCATTGATCGTGCTATTGCTGTTGGCGATTTATCGCTCCTTTTCGGTACTGGTGCTGGGCCTGATCCCGATGGTGTCGGGGGCCATCGTTGCAGTGGCAGCGGTCAGCATGGGCTTCGGTATCGTGCATGGCGTCACGCTGGGATTCGGGTCTGCGTTGATAGGCGAGGCGGTCGATTACGCGATCTATCTTTTTGTGCAGTCGCAGAAACGCAGTGAAGGCGATTCATCGGACTGGCAGCGGGAATCGTGGCCTGCCATCCGCCTTGGCGTACTGACTTCCGTCCTCGGTTTCAGCACCTTGCTGTTTTCGGATTTTCCGGGGCTGGCGCAATTAGGCTTGTATGCGATTGCCGGCATTATGACGGCAGCGCTGGTCACGCGTCATGTCCTGCCTCATCTGCTACCTGCCAATTTTTCAATAAGAGACGTGTCGTCGCTGGGACAAAAACTGGTCTGGCTGCAAAAGCACTCAACGATGCTGCGCTGGCCTATCGTGGTCCTATCCATCGTATCGGCAGTCGTGGTGTGGCAGCACCGTGATTCCTTATGGAATAGTGAACTGGCTTCCCTAAGCCCGGTTTCAGAGAGCGCGCAGCAACTGGATGCCAGTCTGAGGGCAGACATGGGGGCGCCGGATGTGCGCTACATGGTCATCGTATCGGGACAGGATCAGCAATCCGTACTGGAAGCGGCTGAAAAAGTCGGCGGGCCGCTGCGGGAACTGGTGGATCAAGGCATGTTGACCGGGTTCCAGAGCCCGTCGCAATTCCTTCCCAGTGAGGCGTCTCAGAAGGCGCGCCAGGCGGCGCTGCCGGTGGGCGATATCAGGGAGCGGCTGGAGCAGGCCGTTACGGGCTTGCCGGTGAGGGCGGAAGTGCTGGCACCTTTTGTCGAGGATTTACAGCGCAATCAGGAGCGGGCGCTGCTGACTCGTGCTGATCTGGAAGGCACATCGTTTGCACTGCTGGTGGATTCACTGTTGCTCAAGCGCGATGGCAAATGGAGCGCTGTATTGCCGTTGATGGTGCCGCAGGGTACGGAACTGGATAGCAACGTGGTTCGTGCTGCGATTGCGAAATCGGGGCAGGGCGACGTACTGTTCGTGGATCTGAAAACGGAATCCGATAACTTGTATGACGGTTACCTGAATGAAGCCATCGTGCTGTCGGGCATAGGCATGATAGCCATCGTGCTGCTGCTGGGCGCTGTATTGCGTTCGCCGCGCAAGGCTGTGCTCGTCATGTTGCCCTTGTTGTCAGCATCGTTAATCGTCGTGGCGGCACTGGTGATGGCAGGGCAGCAACTGATCATCCTGCACCTGGTCGGTTTGCTGCTGACTTTTGCGGTGGGTTCGAACTACGCCTTACTGTTCGGGCAGGACTTGCAGGAAGAGGCGTTGCCGCGCACGTATGCCTCCTTGCTGTTCGCGAATCTGACTACCGCCATAGGATTTGGTATTCTCGGCGCGTCCAGCGTTCCGGTGCTGAATGCCATAGGCATGACGGTGGGGCCGGGATTGATATTGAGTCTGATATTCTGCGCAGTGTTTTCCGATGTCCTGCGTGGCAAGCGCTGAGCCATGCGTGTCCTGCACGATAAGGTGAATCCGGCACGGAAGGCTGCATCGCTGATGATCATGTTGCCCGGTGCCTTGCAGGAGCCGGAAGAGTTCAGACGTACCGGATTTGTTGATGCCTTGCACCGTTATCATCCTGATTTCGATGTGGCATTGGTTGATCCGGCTTTGCAGTTCATTGGCGATGCCCTGGAGCCTGGCACCGTCCGCGTTCTGCACGAGTCTGTGGTCAGGCCTGCGCTGGCGAATTATCCGCGCATCTGGATGACCGGTATTTCACTGGGAGGATTCCTGGCCTTGTCTCATGCGGCCTGCTACCCTGGTCAATTGGAGGGGCTGTGCCTGCTGGCGCCGTATCCGGGCACACGAATGCGGCGCGAAGAGCCGATGCTGCAGGAGGACATGGCTGCTTCTCCGGATGGAGAGGGCACGGTGGATCTGGAACAAAGCGTGTGGCGCTGGTTGTGCCGGCGTGAGCAGGATTCCACGCGGTTGTGGATGGGATACGGTGCGCAGGATCGGTTTGCCGATGGTCTGCGCAAGATGGAAAAGTGGATGCCACAGCAGCGTGCGGAAGTGATCGATGGCGGTCACGACTGGGATGCGTGGCAGCGTTTATGGGACCGTTTCATACGTAGCGATTATCTGGGACGGGTGTAAGGGAATGGCCAATATGAATTCAAGCGCGAGCTGGAAGCCTTCTCCACTAATGTGGGGAACCTTCATACTGCATGCCGTACTGCCCCTGTACTGGCTGCTGGTGCCGCAATCCTGGCCCTGGGTCGTGGCGGCGCTGTTTGCCAACCATCTTTTACTTACCGGTGTCGGCCTGTGGCCGCGGAGTACCTGGCTGGGCCCGAACTGGACGCATTTGCCGCCGGCGGCGGTAGCGCGCCGGGAAATCGCGCTGACTATCGACGATGGTCCTGACCCGGAAGTGACGCCACGCGTGCTGGAGGTGCTGGATCGTTATGGCGTGAAGGCGACCTTCTTCTGCATAGGCCAGCAGGCCGCACGTTACCCGGAGCTGTGCAAAGCCATCGTGCAGCGCGGTCACATGATAGAAAACCATAGCCAGACGCACAGGCATGATTTTTCCTTGCTGGGGCCGAAGCGGCTGCAGCAAGAGCTGGAAAGCGCGCAACAGACCCTGACCCGGATTACGGGACGGCGACCGCTTTTCTTCCGTGCGCCGGCAGGGCTGCGCAATCCTTTCCTCGACTGGGCATTGACCAAGACTGGCCTGAAACTGGCGGCGTGGACTCGCAGGGGATTCGATACCCGCACGTCTGATGCCGACACCGTGTTCAAGCGCCTGTCGCGAGATATTCGTCCCGGCGCCATCCTATTGCTGCATGATCGTCATTGCGCGCGCACGCCGGACGGCACACCCGTGATCCTGGCGGTGATGCCACGTTTGCTGGAGGCTGCGGCCCAGGCCGATCTGCGCTTTGTGACTTTGCATGAGCTGCTACAAGCTGAACAACAATGAAAAAACAATTCATCAAAAACCTGATCGAGACAGCCGCAGCGCCTTATCAAAGCGCAGGACGTTTTGCATGGCATTTCGCCAAGGGGAAGCTGGGTGGCGATCCTGCATTTGCCGGGTTGCTGGAACACGGAATGATCCCCAGTGGCGCACGCATACTGGATATCGGTTGCGGCCAGGGACTGCTGGCATCCTGGCTGCTGTCGGCGCGCCGCATGTATGAACAGGGCCAGTGGCCGGCGGAATGGCCGGAGCCGCCTGTGGCCAGCGTGCATGGCATAGAACTGATGAGCAGCGATGTGGCGCGTGCGCGGCAGGCGTTGGGCGATGCGGCGCAGTTTACCGTGGGCGACATGTGCAAGGTCGATTTCGGCAAGGTCGACGCCGTGGTGATCCTGGACGTCTTGCATTACGTTAATTACGCAGCCCAGGATGATGTACTGCGGCGTGTGCGCGACGCCTTGAGCCCGAACGGACGCCTGCTGTTGCGCGTCGGCGACGCCAATGGAGGCTGGCGTTTCCGCTGCAGCCTGTATGTCGACCACATCGTGACCTTTGTACGTGGCCATCGTAACGCCCGCCTGTATTGCAGGTCGCTGGCAGAGTGGGAGGCCGCGTTGCGCCAGTTGGGTTTCAGTGTCAAAGCCATGCCCATGTACGAGGGGACGCCTTTCGCCAATATCCTGCTGGATGCACGATTGGGCTGATAAGGGCGTTTTCATCGCAGGGTTTGCTAGAATCCCTGACCATTCTCATTTTATGAGCCTACTGTCTTGAAACCACTTCTGCTTTCACATTTCACCGCCAGCAGTTGCCTGGGGCATGGATTAGCCGCCAATCTGGAAGCCTTGCGCCAGCAGCGCAGCGGTCTTGCCAAGTGTGATTTTGACATTGTCGATCTGGATACCTGGGTGGGCGAAGTTGCCGGTGTCGATGCGGTCGTGCTGCGCCCGGACCTGCAGGCTTTTGATTGCCGCAATAACCGT
>JAEZLB010000322.1 GCA_023435945.1 Pseudomonadota bacterium
CCACCACCGGATTCATGCCCACCAGTTTCAGCAGGATCACATCCCGGGCAAATCCGTGTTTCAGTTTCTCTTCGGTCATGGCATTACCACCGTACTTGATGACGATAGTCTTGCCGTGGAACTTGCGAATATAGGGAAGTGCCTCAGCAAGAATTTCCGCCTTGATCTGTGGCGAAACTTCGGAAAGATCGGTAAAGTCGGACATGATGATTCCTGTATGAACAATGGCGCGATTTTACAGCGAAGCGCTATTTTTTTCCTGAAAATTCCCGCGCCCCAAGGGCTTTCACGGTTCTCAGGGAAAGTCTTTTTGCTTTCTTGTAATAAAAAGGGGAAATAGTAATGAGTCGGTGTGGGGACTGCGGACTTGAATTCCACTGTGGCGTGGCTGACGGTGGCGAGACTTCCTGCTGGTGCATGCAACTGCCTCGCCATCATGCCCTTCCTGCATCCCCTGCCACGGATGAGCAGGATCGCCTGGCGCGCTGTTTCTGCCCGGCTTGCCTGCAGCGCAGGGCACCATCCGGCCCAGATCGTCCTCAGTAAGCGACTTGTTCCGCCTCCGTCTGCCGCTTAATCGCAGCTCCGCAAGGCATAACGCGGGAACTCCGCGATCCACTTGTCGGCAACCGCCCGGATTTCCTCTGGTTCGCCGCTTAACTGGAAGGCGACATGGGACAAGGCCATCTTGTACTCGACGATCTCGGCATTCCTGGCTCCCTGCTGAATCACGGTTGCCAGCCGGTTGCGCGCCATTTCCTCGTTCTTGAACACGCCCAGCGATATGCCCCAGCGATGCTCGGGAGGTTCTGGCAGCACAAACAGGTCAGCGATACCGGCCTGCCGCAATTCTGTAGCCCGCGTCTCTGCAGCGGCACGACTGCCCAGTGGCGGCACCAGCACCATGTGACTGCTGGCTTCTGCCACGTCGCGGCGAATCAGCTCGAAGTCGGGCGCCAGCGCCGCCAGTTGCGACTCCACGCGCCGCCCTTCGGCCACGGTGAAATTCCCGATCTCTATGCACCGCGCCTCCGCTGCTTCGCTGACAGGCTGCGGCTCCGTCAGCGAAGTGAGCCGGATCGCCTCCGCATTCAATTGATGCTGCAGGCGAGCCGGTTCGCGCCCATCGGAAAAAAAGGTGAGATCGTTCAGATGCCCCCGGTGATAGGCAAACGCCACGGCATTGGCCAGCAGCAGGACGATAAATAAAAATCTCAGCATGATGTGTCGGGGAAAAAGGCCACTGTTTGCAGTCCGATCAGGACCAGATTATCTATCCGCTCATGCGGAATGGACAGGTGCGGAGAGATCAGGTGTGCCGCGCCGCCCGACAGCAGGCAGCGCGCATCTGGCTGCTGCGCACGATAAAGCGACAGGGCGCGCTCGATGGCACCCGCTTGCGCATTGAGGCAACCGCTGACGATCGCATCGGTGGTGTTGTCGGCGAAGGGTTGCGCAATCGCCACAGCCTGCGGAACCTGGGGCAATTGCGCCGTGTTGGCGGCAAGCGAAGCGGCCATAGTGCCCAGGCCAGGCAATATCATGCCGCCGGTGAATACGCCTTCCGCGCTTACGCAATCAATGGTGGTCGCAGTGCCGCAGGTAACAATCAGCAGTGCCTGATCCGGATACAGCGCACGCGCCCCTATCGCCGAGGCAAAACGGTCGCAACCCAGTTGCTCGGGGTTGTGGTACGCATTGCGTAATCCGGCCAGCTCCGCCGCCGACTTGAACCACAGGCACGGTACCGGCGTCAGCCCCAGTGCCCGGGCCAGCACCTGTTCCAGCTCCTCGCGCAATGCGCTCCCCGCCACATTCGACAACAACACGCGACTGATGCCCAGCGCTTGCCAGGCCGGCACCAGCTCTGCAATGTCAGCCCGTGCAACCATACCGAAATGAGCCCACTGTCCGGGTGCAGACGGCGGACCGGATGCCAGCGCCGCCCACTTGATCCGGGTATTGCCGGCATCAACCAGTAATAACATGCTTCTCTTCCTTTCCATCCCCGACAGCTCGCAGCGATACATCGCCCGACATCACATTCACTATTCCATGCGTCGTTTCCAGCAGCAGCGCGCCATGCTCGGAGATACCGAGGGCACAACCCTCATACAGCACACGCTCTCCATCCTGTATGCGAACCAGTTTCCCAGCATGGGCATGCAAGCGGTTCCAGCGAGCGACAAAAGGCGGCAAGCCTTCCTGGTCAAACTGCACCATCGCCGCAGCCAGTCCGGCGATAAGCCTGCCCATTAATTCATTGCCATCCATGTCCGGCAAATCCAGGCTGGCGACTGGCTGCCCTATCTGCGTCAGCAACTGCACCGGCTCTTTCAGATTGATGCCAATGCCGATCACCGCCCAGCTTTGCGGCGACGTCGTCGCGCCAGCCACTTTGGCGGTTTCTATCAGCATGCCGCCCAGCTTGCGGCCATCCTTCAGCAGGTCGTTGGGCCACTTGAGCTGTACCGGCACGCGCAATCCGGCCAAGGTTTCCGCCAGCGCCACGCCACAAGCCAGCGGCAGACCGGTCAGACCCTGTAACGGACGATGGAAGCGCCAGGCCAGAGAAACGGTCAGTACCGCGCCCGGCTCGGCATGCCAGGTTCGCCCAGCGCGCCCACGTCCGGCGGTTTGGCGTTCGGCAATCAACACCAGCGGTCCGTCGAGCTGCGCCAGCCTCGCCATCAGATCCCCATTCGTCGAACCGGTTTCGGCCACGACTTCGATACTTGGCTGCCGCACACCCTGTGCGTCGTGCAACCTGCCGCCCTGTGGGGGGAAAGAAACGGTAGCCTGTGTAAAATAGGCAGCAATACGCTGCGCGAAAAGCGAAGAACTCATGCCACGCATTGTAGCGGGAATTAATGACAGGAATTGATTGCCAGTGTGCGCCAGCCCGATGACGAAAAGTTAAATTCTCGCTTACACTGCTGTCATGCCAACAACCCGTTTTCCCGAACCCAGCCTTCACCAACCCACTCCCGATAGTGCGTCTGTTGGCGGCGCATGGCAGGTACAGGCATTGGCGCAGCCCGGTGTGCTGGCGAAAGCGCAAAAGCTGCTGCAGGCCTTGTCCGATCCCGCCTCGCTGGAGTGGGATCTGACGCAGATCGGCAGCCTGGACCATATCGGCGCCCAGCTCCTGTGGGATGCATGGGGACGCAAACGCCCCCAACAACTAATACTCGCCCCGCAGCATGAGGCGATATTCGAGCGGCTGGAGCAGGCGGGCGTACTCGCTTTTCCCGCTATCTCGCAGAAAACCTCGCTGTCCACTGCGCTGCATGCCAGGCTGGCCGGGCTAGGGCACCACATCACCGACCTGATCACCCTGACGGGCCAGCTGGTGCTCGACCTGGGCCGCCTGCTGGCCAATCCCTGGCGTGGCCCGTGGAAGGAAATTTCCGCCAACGTCTTCCGCACCGGTTATCAGGCGCTGGGCATTACCGCGTTGGTGGGTTTCCTGATCGGGGTGGTCTTGTCCTATCTGTCAGCCCTACAGTTGCGCACCTTCGGTGCCGACATTTACCTGGTCGACATTCTCGGCA
>JAEZLB010000370.1 GCA_023435945.1 Pseudomonadota bacterium
GGCGATCAATCGTCCCGATGTGAAACGTAATCCTTTTGTTACCGGCGATGTGCGTGACACCATTTCCCAGTTCAGTCCGCCTGCCCGTTTCGGCAAGCTGTATCGCGACGAACTGAAGCGTGCCGCTCATGTGCGCGTATTCCTTTACGCCAATGCCGTTCATATCGATACGGACAATGAGGCCAAGACCGTCAAGCAGATACAGGTGGCCACCTTGTCCGGACGCCGTATTACGGTTGGTGCCAAGCTTTTTGTACTGGCTACCGGGGGCATTGAAAATGCGCGCCTGCTGCTGGCATCGAACCGTGTCCAGCCGGAAGGGCTGGGCAATGGGAGCGATCTGGTCGGCCGTTATTTCATGGATCATCCGCGGCTGCAATCCGGCAGGATTCGCTGGACCCACGATTGGTCGCGCAACAAGCTGTACGACATCAAGTATCACTACATGAACTCTTCGGTTGCTGCGCATGGCGTTCATATTGCGTCGCAGTTGGCGCTGATGCCGCAAGTGCTGAAGCGCGAAAAGCTGTTGAATGCTCGTGTCTGGTTCTCCTCGATTTTCCCTGGGGAAGGCAGCGATGGCGCGATGGCCCTGTACCGTTGCAAGCAGGCGCTGCTTCAAAAGGAACAGGCGGGCTGGAAGCTTTCGGATGACATCAGGAAAATGCTTGCCAATCCGGTCGATACCTTTGCCTACGGTATTACCCGCTTCTTTCATCCACGCATGCTGATCCAGGGCGTGCGCTTCCAGATCATCGCGGAACCGGAGCCGATTGCATCCAGCCGTGTCACGCTTTCACCGGTGCACAAGGACAAGCTTGGCATACCCCGGGTACGAGTGGACTGGCAGCTCAGTGATCTGGTGCGCAGGACTTTCGACAAGACGCTGGCTATTGTGGCGAAAGAATTGCGACAGGGTGGCGTGGCGGAGGTCGAACTGGACCCGCCGATCGAAGGGGGACAGTGGCCAGCTTCGATGGAGAAAGAAGGAACTTGGCATCACATGGGCACCACGCGCATGCACGATTCACCTAAACAGGGGGTGGTTGATCGTAACTGCAAAGTGCATGGCATGAGCAATCTTTATATCGCCGGCAGTTCAGTATTTCCAACGGCAGGTGCCAACTTTCCCACCATTACGATTGCGGCCCTGACCTTGCGTTTGTCAGAGCATGTAATGAGTGTACTGAAACAGGATAGTGAAACGAATTCCTCGTCAGGATTGCGGGATGGTTATGGGCAGGATGGATATACGGATACCTCTTCGGGATCGGCGATTGCAGCATCGGTCGGTGCGGCGACAATGTCCATTTATTCCGGGGATAAGGGTTTAGTGCGGTGATGCATTACTGCCAGTGCGAGGGCGGCAATGTTTTAAGGGGCTTAAAATGCCCCTTCTTTTTGGGATAGGCGGGAAAAGGCAGGCGGTCTCTCAGCGGGCAAAGCGGTACGGCTTAGCGTAACGGTGCGGCCTGCTTGCCCAAGGAGTGCAAGTGATTATCCGTTGCCGGGCTGGCAGAAAGATAAGGTTCATCATCCTTCCGGAGCAAGAAAGCTGAGCTCGTGCAGGAGTAGGCAGTATGGGAAAAGTAGCAGAGCCAGCACAATATTCCTGTCAGTTTGGCGCTGTCTTCAACCAGGAAATTATCGATGTTCTCCAACTGCAGCAAATCCAGTCCCACCGAGACCGAGAAGCAGAAGAGCCCTGCCAGCAGCAGTGGATACTGTGTCTGTCGTATCAGCCTGCTGAAACGAAGCAGCAGGGAAAGCATCAGGCCTGCATAGGTAACATACATCAGATTTTCCGGAATGCCTATGAAGGGGAAGAACTGCTCATGCAGCAGGAATGCATCGTCCAGTCCCAGCAGCAGCAGTAAACATCCTGCCCTGAAGAAGTAATGCCTCTCCTCGGTGTGACGTTCATCCGCAGGAAGGAGCTGACTGCTATAGAGGCAAATCATCGCGGCAGCAGCCCAGATAAAAATGCCGACCTGGGAAAGAAAGCCTATATAAAGAGGCGCATCGAAGATCGCATTGGGGTCACGCGTAAGCTGTTCGGTAGGAATGCCTTTCCAGGCTTTCAGCAACATGATGATACCGATAAGGAGGGAAGATCCCAGCAATATCAATAAGGCGAATTGCCGGCTTGCTCTGAAATTCCGCATGGATGCCCCCGTTCTATTTGGCATTGATGATGCGTCCGGTGATGAAAACCATCTCGTCGGCGAGCCGCGATGCTGGCCTGTTATCCGCTGTCTGCCAGATTCCTTTGTCGATAGGCGCTGGAACGAAAAGCCGAAGCAAAAATGATATGAGCAAAGAATGTAATTTAACGTACTCCGTAACTGCTCTTCGTTCCATGCATGCGCTGAGTGAAGTGCCGGCCGATGTAACGGGCTGAATTGACAGGTAATTCCCGTGCCAGGCGCCCGAGCGCATAAGGGTCAATCATGGAGGCTCGCGTCAGTCGGCCACGCTGGTCGGAATGAAATAGCTGTCCCCACGAGGAGGGGCGCAGCAAGGGGTGCCTCAAATGCGCGGTGCCGGATACCAGACGGCGCGGGAATTCTGAATCATTGTTTTCCCGGATGCTTTCCTCTACGAAGTTCAGTCCACACCAGATGGATGCGGTGAGTGACGCCCAAAAGCGTGGGTTGGATTCAATCAGGAACACGCGCCCGGTACTTCTTTCAAGGCGTGCATCGATATGCATCAATCCATGAAAAGAGGTGGTCCGGCATAGTTTTCCTGCCAGCGCTTCCAGGCGGTCGTTTTGCATGAACTCAATGACTGGCCCCACCACTCGCTGAATGGCAAAAGCCTTCATATATCCATGAAGCGCGAGCAGGCTCAGGTCGATGTCCTGACCGTCAATATAACGCTGGGCGATCAGCGAATTGAACTGATAGTTCTCGTTATTCTTGACTATCCTGAGATAGTGTTCCTTGCTGCGGATGATCTGCACGCCCAATGAGCCGGACTCATTGCTAGGCTTGATGACAAAAGGAAGGCCCAGCTTCCTGGCAAGGTCGTCGAAATTCAGGTTGACTTTCGATCCGACATAGTACGTGTCGGGAACATCGATATCGCATGCCTTGCACAGCTCATAGAAATGCCACTTGTCATCGAGCTGGTTCAAGGTGGCCAGGTCGGGGATGGGAGTGACCCTGGCGCGAAGGTTGGATTGGATGCGGTTGATCAGCCGTATGCCGTGGCAGTCGGCAGGGATGACAACGGTATCTGGATTCTCTGCATGAAGCTGGTTTATGGCGGTGATGGTTCTGTGTTCCGCGCTGGCATTGAAATTTACGTAGATATGCTGGGAACACAGGGAAGTTTGAGCAAGCTTGTAGGTTTCTGCATTCCCGATGACGATAACGGGGGACTGCGAGAAGCAATAGACCCCTTGCAGTACTGCTGTCACGATACGCTCGCTGGCACCGACCACCACAAAAGTTTTCATTGCGTCTTCTCCATGTAGGTTTTGTAGCGCACATATGAAAACAGAATAGGAAGTATGCGATTGCGAAAGTTGAGTGGTAACAATATTGGTAACGTCAGAACGAAAATTGACGCCATTCTTGATCTGCATTCAAGAAAATAGGGGAACTAAGTGCGGTATCTGGGAGGAAGGGGAGAAGGCGGCTTATTCAAGCTGCCTATGAACTAGGACAGAGGGAAGCATGGCGCTTCCGTCTGTCCAATATCTGGTCGTGGAGACTAAAGAGTAAGAGGAATCCGCCTGGTAAGGGATATCACGACTATTTCCGTGGTAAAGCGGTGAATAGCGCCCTTATTTGTGGAGTATCCACTCTCGTAGCAACTGGTGCGAGAATCCGACGATGAACAGGGTGTTGGTCACCATGTAGCGTTTCATCAGGCGCTGCGGTTCAGTGCCAAGGCGGTACAGCCACTCGAGGCCGTGGCGTTGCCACCATACGGGCGCACGTTTCTTGGTGCCGGCGTGATAATCGAATGCAGCCCCCACGCCGACCATGACCGCCTGCACGCGGCCGCGATGAGATGCCATCCATTGTTCCTGCTTAGGACAGCCTAGCCCCACGAATACCACCTGTGCACCGGTGCGATTGATCATGTCCACTTCGGCTTCATCCTCTTCCTCGGTGAGTGAGCGGAATGGAGGCGCATAGGAACCCACCAGGCGTAAGGCAGGAAAGCTTTCTTTTATACGCATACGCAGCCGTTCCAGAGTTTCGTCCGTGCTGCCGTACAGGAAAACCGACTGCCCCAGTACTTCCGCCTGTTCGAGGTACTTCCACATCAGACTGGGGCCGTCTATGCGCTCCTGATTGGGAAAGCCGAACTTGCGCAAGGCCCAGGCAACGGGGGCGCCATCGGGCGTAGCCAGGTCGGCGCTGTTGATAATGCGGCAGAATGCCGGATCGCGCGTAGTGGTGGTGACGGAGTGTACATTGCAGATGCATAGGTAACGCGACTCACGCTTGTCCGCCCAAGTCGTCATGGCGGACAGCGCTTCTTTCCAGGTCAGCGCATCAATGAATGCGCCAAGTATCGAATGTCCTTTACGCAACATTCAACACCTCCTGAGAACGTAAAATGGCTTCCTGGTAAATCTCCATCAACATCTGATAATTCCTTTGTGGCGTATAACGTGACAGGTATTCGATGCGGGCAGTGCGGCCCATCTCGCGCATGGCTTCCGGATGGGCCCGTGCCCAGGCAATTTTTCTGGCAAGGTCTTGCGCGTCGTCAGGCGTGAATAGCAGGCCGGTTACGCCGTCTTTCACCAGTTCGCCCAGGCTGCCGCGACGGCTGGTGATGACGGGCGTGCCGCAGGAAAAGGCCTCGATGCCGACCAGGCCGAAGGTTTCATAGCAGGTGCTGGGGGCGACCAGGAATTCGGTGCTTCCCAGCAGTTGCAGTACCTCGCGGCGATCCCGATATCCCAAATAATGTTTTCCGAATGCGGCCGCCACCTTGTCTTCCAGCGGACCATTCCCGACGATCTTTATCGCGTGGCTTTCAAGCTGGCCGCAAGCCTGCATCAGCAGATCCAGCCCCTTTTCCCGGGAAAGACGGCCTATGAAAAGAGCACCTTCGCGCTTTTCCCACTGTGGTTCCCCGTTCGGGTTATCAACGAAATGAGGTTTGATGCGCAGTCGATCGGGTGGCAAGCCGCCGGCAATGAACTTGTCGCGGCAGAAGGCATTGGTGGCGATGTACAGCATCACCTTTTTACGGAAGGTGCCCATGGCCCTGTGAAGGGACAGCATGCCGCTAAGTACTGCCGATTGCACGGTGGAGTCACGATAACATTTATGCGTAACGGCGCGCCATGGAAGCTTCCCAATACAGCTTTCGCAAATGGTCCCGTCGCGCAGCAGCATGGCCTGCGGACATAACAGGCGGAAGTTGTGCAGCGTCTGGACGACAGGGATGTGGAATTTTTGCGCGACCCAGTAAATCGACGGAGAAATCAGCGGAAAGGTATTGTGCGCATGGATGACATCAGGCTGGAATTCTTTACACTGTGCCTCCAGTTCACGCGCGGACTGGGTTGCCCAGATTGCGGATACGGCTGCCTTCAGTTTCGGCATTTCCTGCAGTTCGTCATTATGGCGCTGGTAGAGCAGCGTTTCATTGCCGTAGGAACGCAGCAGTTTTTCCTCTGCTTCGACGACGGCGTCTTCACCGCCGCGGTGCTGGTAAGCATTATGTGCAATCAGGATTTTCATTGTAGCGTCAGCACCAGCTTGGTAAGGCTCGATCACCTAGATTAAGTCAAACTTCATTGGACATCAGCACTTCACGTCGCACACTGAGGAGGCTCAATAAGCACCTTATGTATCGCTTCCCGGCGTAATGGCAAGTGGTTTGCACAAGACAATTGCGTGGGGGGGGCTTACTTACTTCGCATAGCCCTGAGCACGGCCAAAATGACGCTGCTCAGACTTTGTGCAGACCGGACGAGCGGCGCTTGCTCATCTTTGTGTTCGAACAAGCAAGTTACGGGCCGATGGAGCAAAGATGATGCAGTGGGCAGATAAGCATGCCGTATCCTCGCTGCGTGAGCGGGAGGGGGAAAAGGAGAACAAGTGTGAAAAATCTGGCAGAAAGTCACTCGGACGCTGGTGCCGGCAGCCTGCCTGTCGAAGATGCGATGGGTCGGCAGCGACGGCGACTTCACGAAGCTTTTGCCGCCTTTGCGCAGGAAAGGGAGTTACAAGACAAGGTGCTGGATCTGGGGGCGATAGGGCATTCTCAGTCGGCGGACCGCCTGCAGGTAAAAGGGCGGCATAGTGTAGATCATCACGTCACCTTTCATGATGTGCTGCTTCCAGCCGATCGTGAGCACCAGTCCGGCAATGTGGGCAAGCATGATGACCTGGGCATCGTGCTGGAGTTGCCGTTTGCCGATAACGAATTCGACTGGGTGTTCTGCAATCGTGTGCTGGAGTTCGCCGGTGATACGGTACAGCAATTCATGGTGCTGAAAGAGATAACGCGTGTGGCGCGACGTGGTGTCTTCGTTACCGCTTCGAACCGGCGCCACCCGGTGGAATTGAATACCGGCCTTGCTTTGCTGCACTGGCTCCCGAACCGGGCTTGGCAAAGTATCCTGGCCTGGGGAGGTATTAAGAACATAGACGACTTGCCCAAACATCTCCTGAGTGCTGATGACCTGTCCAAGATGGCCAGCCTGTTGTCGGGGCACGGCTCCTTTGATATTGGCCATATCCGCTATCTTGGCATTAAGGCGCATTTCTTCTTGATGATCCGCAAGGATTAGCTGGGCAGCATTTTTAAAGCATGCTGAGTAGGCCGCCATTGTCAGTAAAAAAACCGGTACGGTGTACCGGTTTTTTTATGGCCGCTAACCAGGGCTAAGGAGCGACAGGGCGCGCGGCAGGCAGGTCATATCCTATAAGCGCCGGGGCAGGGAACTCCCTAGTTCTTTTCATCCAGGAACGGATGCGGTTTTCTCCCGTATCCGGTAAGGGGGAATGTCGCCCGTCGACTACCGGGCTAAGCAAGCGCAATGATGTCAGGCTGGCGCTGCATGAGAGCGGACGGAAGAGAGATAAAAGGTACGCTCGGCACAGAATTACCATTATTTTCGCCCGCGAGTAATGAGGTCGTGATTCCTAATAAAACCTTTCGGCCAGCGCGCCATTGCTCAAGCGATTTGATGGGGAAATGCGCGTGACCACATACTCCAGGAAGCGATCCAGGTCGCTCCAGGCGTCGAACTGGTCGATGTCGCGCGAGTGACCCCAAAGATGAAACACCTTCCCATGCAGACAGGCCTCGTCGAACAGGGCATATAAACGGTGTATCCAGCCTTCGTGACGTACTGCTGTTCTCAGGGCGCGATGGCGGCGGTGCCAGTGGCCGGTGCCCACAAAGTTGCGGAAGTAGATATTGCGAGCATGCGGATAGATCTGGCAGGTGGTCGGCATTTCGAAGGGCTGATTGCCGGCATCGAAGCGCAGGTTCTCGGTGGTACGCGCGTAACGAAAACCTGCGGCCCGCACAATAGAAACGTCAGCGGGGCGGTATTTTCCGCCGGGATAACAGAAACCCTGCACAGGTTTTCCCAGAATGTCCTCTAGCTTTTTCTTGCCTTCGGTGACCTGATAATACGAATCGGTCAGGTCGATGTACTTCAGAAAGCAGTGATCATAGGTATGCGATCCTACCTCGAAACGCGATGCCAGTTCACGCACTTGCTGCGCACTCAGCACATCAAAGCCTTCGCGATTATGTATCGGAACATAAAAGGTGCCCTGTAGCCCGTGCTTGTCGAGAAGATGGGCCATTTTCATGTCGGAAGGATGTCCGTCATCGATAGAGCAAGTGAATACGGTACCCATGTGTAACTCCTTAGTACTGCAAAGTGCGGTAGAAAAACAACCGCAAGTCATGCGCCGCATGCCGGGGCGGGGTTGTAGCGCATGGCCGGGAACGAAAACCTGCTGGCCGCCATAAGGCTACAGGTGGTCTTTCATCTTGATGCCGTTTGTCTCGCGCATGGCCACGGCGTAACGGCAGGCATCCAGCAGGCCGTTCGCCGCATTGTCGAAGTTGTATTTGCTGACCAGTGCCATGCTATGTTTTGAAAAGTTGCGGCACAGGTCGGGCTGCATCAGCAGCAGTACTGCGCGCTTGGCCCACAAATGGGCATCGAGATCGCAGATGAACCCGTTCTGTCCGTCCAGTACCAGCTCTCCCGCTGCGCCGGCATGCGGCGAGACGATGACCGGCAAGCCCGCGGCACACGCTTCATTGGCAACCACGCCCCATACGTCGGCTTCAGTGGGAAACAGGAAAATGCGCGCCGAACGGTAAAGGTCGGGAAGTTCGTTCTGCGATGCAAAGCCGTGGAAAGTCGCCTCTACGTGTTCGCTCATGCCGGCAGCCATGTGGCGGGCTGCCTCATCCAGTGGGCCGGAGCCGGCGAAAAGAATGCGGGTCTTGCGCTGTATGCGTTGCGCCACCAGCTTGGCTACTTCGAGTGAAAATAGCGGCCGCTTCTTGTCTTCCATTCGTCCGCAGAAAATGAAGTCGTACTTCTTCTGTTCCTGCCCGTCGGAGGCGAATGCACCATTGTCTATGCACAGGCAAGACTGGAACAGGCGTTCGGCAGGAAGACCGTAGCTGCGATACAGACGGTCGCCGCCCTTGCTGGCAGAGACGAAGGTACTGGAACGCGCATAGACGAAACGGCGCACCGCGCGATGTACGCTGGTAAGGGTTTGCTCGGAAATGTCGGTGCCGTCCGTCATGGGAATGTGGATCAGGCCCTTGGCTGCGGCATAACCGAAGGCATACAGGTGGGTGGGATTGAAGCCATCGGTAACGACGAGGTCCGGCCTGAATTTACGCAGGCTGGAAATGACCGCGATGTTGTTGTGAATGTAGCGCTCCCCCGCGTGATAAGCCCATTTCTTTACCGCGATGTAGTTCTCGGGCAGAAACACATGGTCGAAATCAAAGGGAGGTAAATCCCATGCCCGGTTGGGTTCACGCTTGGAGCAGAAGATGGCTTGGAAGCTTATACCCGCCACCTTTCCCAACCTGTCAAACACGGGAACACGATACGGTGGCGGCGTATTGGCGACAACTGCAAGTCTTAGCATCGATTGCTCTCACTAGGGATGACGATATTCACGCGTTCAGTTGTGTTGACCGGCTCTGTTTTTCCGGCGAAGTGGAGGTCGTTGCCGGAATCGCGCAGCACGCGTTGTTGGTGCTTCTGCCATGGATTAAGATGGGTTTAGTGTAGTGAAAGATAATGTATGACCTTTGCGTCGAAACATATTTAGCGCGACTTCAGCGCCGCAGATTCAGTGCTGGAGCCGGTTCCAGCCGAAGAAGCCGTCCAGCCGCCCGCGCACGATGGCCATGCCGTGCGATAGTTCACTGCCCAGTTGTCCTTTCATCAAGGGACGCAGCACAGGCGCTATCAGTCCACGCAGAATGACCCAGGGCGGCAGTCGGTGTTTGGCATACAAGGCACCGGTGCCGCGGGCCCGGCATCGCGCGGCAGTGCAGGCTTCGGGAGTGGGGGCCTGCACCGGCGTTACTGCATGGTGTACCTGCGCCATCGGCTCGTAGGCGATGACGGCCCCGTGGCGCAGCGCGCGCAGCATCAGGTCATGTTCTTCTGCTGCCCCAAACCACTGGCCTACGCCGAAACGTGCATCAAAGCCGCCGATCTCGTCCAGCAGCCGGCGCTGCAGGAATATCGTGATGGAGGCAACCGGCACGTCGCGAAAGGCGGCTGAGCGTTTCCAGCTCAGCACTGGCGCGGTAAACGGGGGCTCTCCCTGTTCCGCCCAGCTCACCGTCACCCCTTCTGGCGCCGGACGTATGGAAAATCGAGCCGCTACCCGCTGCAGCAAGGCCGGGTCGTACCAGCAGTCGTCATCGGGGAATGCTATCCACTCTCCCTGGGCAGCGGCGATGCCGGCATTGCGTGCCGCGGCAAGATTGGGTGGATGGTGCTTCAAATGACGTACGCTCAGTCCGGCCTTTCCGGCGTAGGCAATGTGTGGCAGCAGACGGTCGTCGGTATTCTGGTCGACGATGACGATTTCGAAATCCGAATAGGTCTGGGCGGCCAGCGAATCGAACAGGCGATTCAATTCCTGGGTGCGGCCGACCGTGGCAAGTATCAGTGAAAAGGCAGGCATTTTCATCTTCCTCAGTTCTTTACCGGGCTCTGCTGAATCGGTGCGGCTTATCTTCCAGAGCCGGTTTGCAGTATGCGTTGGCGCCGCACGAAATAACGCAGGTAATGCATGGCTTTTTCCAGCGGGTGGCGTCCCACGTGCGCCAGGCGGACCATCATGTCTTCTTCCATGGCAGCCAGCCGGTTGCGCGTCGAGAGGCTGCCTTCATGTTCACGGAAAGCCGCCAGTGGAATATCGAGTTGTACGGGCTGGCTAAGGCAGGCCAGCTTGAGCCACAGGTCGTAGTCCATTGCATAACGCAGATTGTTGTCGAAGCCGCCGGTGCGCTGCATCAGTTCGCGCCGCACAAAGGTGGCAGGATGGGGAATGAAATTGCCGCGCAGCAGGCGGCGATAGGAAAAGCGCGGAGCTACCCAGCCTTCGGGATGCAAGTCGCCGTCGATATCGGTCACGGTGCGACCGAACAGCCAGCCGTGCTTGCCATCGTCCAGTTTGCGCGCCACCGTGCTCAATACATCCGGGCTCAGGTAGTAATCGTCCGAATGCAGGTGGGCGATTACGTCGCCGGTTGCCGCCTGAATGCCGGCATTCATCGCCTTGCTGATGCCGCCGCGTACATTCTCGATCAGCGTGTAGGGCCTTCGTAGCGATTGGATCAGCGCCAGCGTGCCATCGGTGGAACCGCCATCGACGAAGATGTATTCGATGTGGGGGTAATCCTGGATCAGCACGGATGTGATCGATTCCTCCAGGTAGGGAAGGCTGTTCCAGGTGCAGGTAATTATCGAGAAGCGGAGGGACATGGTTTTTCCTGCGTAAAAATGGCATTGCCAGGAGGCATGCTGTAAAGCGCCAGTAATTGCTGAACGGCGCGGTCCGGGCCGCCGGTGCCATGGGGTTGTGCCGGATAAGGAGGACGTGTTTCATACTTCAGCAGATCCTGTACCAGGGACGGCATGTCCGGATGCAGGCGTAATTGGTCTGCTGCGCTGGCATAGGCAGCCTGTTCCGGCGTGGCCCCGTGGGCCAGTGCGAACACGGGCTTGCCCAGCAGCAGGCCTTCCAGCGTGGTGGCACCAAAAGGCTCCTCCCACAATGAAGGGACAATGACGGCATCCGCCGATGCGACTAATTCCAGCGTTTTTTCGACAGTGCACCAGCCCGTGAAATGGACCTGCTTGCTTTCGAATTCCTTGCGCAATTGCGGCCCATCATTGCCATCGCCTACGACAGTAATGCGCATGTCCGGCCGCAGCAGCGGCACCGCATCGCGCAGGAAGGCTTCTATCCCTTTCACCTTGTACAGCTTGCCCGCTACGACGATATGGAAGCGTGCATCGGTGCGCGGAGTTTGCGCGGCAGTTTCACGCGCATACCGTATCGCTTCGGTATCGACGAAATGATGGATGACCGTCCCCCATTGTCGCGCGCCCAGGGTGCGCTGCAGATTGCGGTGCAGCATGTCGGAGACGAATACTGTTTTATGGCGGATGAATCCTTCCGCGACCTCGCGCCGGAAGCGTGCCACGGACATGGTGGACAGCGCCTTCTGCACCGCATTGGGATTGGGGGAGCGGCAGTGTGCGCAGCTTTGCGGCGAAGTTTCCCGGCAGATCTGGCCGTTACGGAAACGAACGTCGAGCAGGCAATCGCTGCCCTGGTCGTGACGGGTCTGGATGAAATTGAGATGTGCCGGGATGTAGCGGGCAACATTCGGGAAATGGCCGTGATAATGGATCACGTCATAACGGGCTGCATGCCGCATGATGGCACGAGCAAATCGCCTGGCAACCCAGGTACGGCGTTGCGGCAGGAAGGCGCCCAGGGTGGGTTCCTTCCATTGTATGAAATGGCCGTTCAGTTCACGGAAGATGCGGCCGCCGAACTGGAACTCGGGGTGGTTGATGTCGACGTCGTAGAAATCGTTGCCGAGCAAGTCTACGTCATGTCCCAGCTGGCGCAGCGATTTGCACAGGGTCAGCACGTGCTTGCCTAGGCCGCCGGTACTGGGATGGGGAATGTCTTCGCTAACAATCAGAATACGCATAAAGCTCTATCAGGAACGGAAACGTCGTGCCACGGCCATCAGGGCGGCACGTTCATCAACGCTGACAACAAAGGCAAATCCTGCCAGCAGCAGGAATAGCAAAGCCATGCCTGCCACGGCAACTGTGCCGATCACGCCTGCCGGGAACACCCACTTCAGTGGCAGCAATACTGCGAAGATGACGATGCCGACCAGCATGCTTTTTCCATATCCGGCACTGACCGTCTCATGCAGCTTGAACGGAACGGTGCGGCCATGAACGAACCACAGGAAAGAGACGCCCAGCAGAATCGAGGCAGCAAGATGTGCAAAGGCTGCGCCAACGATGCCAGCCTGCAATGTCCCGATATAGACAAAGGCAATGCCGATCAGACCGCGCGCCAGCGCGAAATGCCCGGTGACCTTGGGATGGCCGAGTGCATCGTTGACCAGCGAAGGAATATTGGTCAGCGAATCAACCAGGTATGCCAGGGTAATCAGTACCAGGACCGGATAACCCTGTGCCAGGAATTCTTCACCCACCCAGCGCTTCAGGAACTCATCGCCGGCCAGCACAATCATGCCGAGCGCCACCAGGTTGATGTAGGTGGTGTAGCGGATCGAGCTGAGATAGATGGGGTGCAGCTCGTTAAGCTTGTGCGATGCCGCCAGCGCAGAGGCGCGGGGATAGATGACGCTGGATAGTCGATAAGTCAGCCCGAGTATGCGGCTGGACAGGGTTACGGGCACACTGTAGAACGTCACGGCTACCGGGCCTGCCAAGGCGCCGATAACCAGCTTGTCGCCGTGCTGATGAAGCGTCGATGCCAGTTTGCTTAAATAGGCGTAGGCACTGAAGGATGTTAGCGCGGCACGCACATCCTTGCGCGGCCAGCAGAATTCGAGGCCTAGTGAGAACTTGCGGATCAGGTGGCACAGGTAAAGTACATTGCAGGCGGAAATGATGACGCGCACCGCAATCACGCCGGCAATGCCAGCACCGGCCAATGCAGCGCAGGCGGATGCAATATTGACGACGATGCCGAAGAAGGCTTCGCTTTGTGCGGACTTGTCATAACGTTGCAAAGCCTGGGGGACGGTAATCAGGTAATTCTGCGCCTGTGTCAGCGCGAAGCCGATAGCAGCGATCTGG
>JAEZLB010000380.1 GCA_023435945.1 Pseudomonadota bacterium
GGCGATATTCGACGTCGTCGGCGCCGCCAGGGCCCGGGTCGCCGATCAGGCGGTTGTTGGCGTAGCGCAGCTCCATCTCCGACACCGAGGTGTCGTAGCGCTCGACCAGGCGTGCGCCCGCCTTGGCGAGGGCCGACATGGCCATCAGCGAGGCCCCGCCGGTGATCTGGCGTCCGCCGTCCGCCGACACCGTGCCGGTGTAGTCGGCGATCCGCCCCACAGCCATGCGGGGGGAGGGCAGGTTATAACGGCGGGCGTAGTCGGCCATGCAGACCAGCGCTGTCGTATAGGGCGTCGGATTGGCGGTGACCGGCGCGTTGCCGATCGGGGTCGCATAGGTGCCCTGGGGCCCGGCCGAGGCTGAGATGCAGCCGGTCAGCAGCGCGGCGATGGCGCTGGCGGCGACGGCCGTCTTCAGGCGCCGAACGGTTTGGCCGTGAATCATCGAAGCCTCAGGGTGCCGTTCAGGTTCGTTCCGGCGGTGACGTTGCCGTTGTTGGTCTGGGTCGAGTTGACGATGACCGTGTTGTGGTTGCCCTGGACGACCACGTTCAGGCTGTTGCCGATGGCCGTCGAGCCGCCGATGGCCGTGCCGCCGTTGGCGCCGCCGACGCCGGTGAAGCTGGACGAAACGCCGCCGCTGGCGCTGGAGTAGGCGCTGGCCCCGGACTGGATGATGCCGTTGACGATCAGGCGGTTGCCGTTCTCATCGCGGGTCGAGCCAGTCTGCGGGCGCGCCGTCGTATAGCGCGCGGCGCCGTAGCCCGCCTGATAGTTGCTCATGCCCGAAGAGCCGGCCGACTGGGCCTGGGCGGCGCAGGGCAGGGCCAGCAGCCCAGCGCCGAACAGGGTGGAGATTATCATCGGCCGGTTGGACAAGGCGAACCTCCACGGGCGGGTATGGTTTACGGGCCGTCAAGCAGCCCACGCGCCAATTTGGATCATGGTTATTAAGAACCACTTGCCATTGTAGCGGTTGATCGCCTGCCTTCCCCGGAGTCCGACAGCTGACCCCCCAGCCGCCCCGCGAACGAATCTTCAATGCGCCCGCGGTGGTCGTCTGTCTGACAGCCGCGCTGCCGGCGCTGTTCTGGCTGCAACTGCAACTGCCGGACGGGGGACTGTCGCTCGCCTTCCAGCCTGCATCGTTGTGGCGGGGCGAGGCCTGGGAGACGCTGCTCACTTCGATGTTCGTCCATGGCGGGTGGCGGCATGTGGCGATGAACGCCATCGGCGTGTTGGCCTTCGGGCCGCCGGTGGCGCGACTCATGTCGGGCGCCAGGGGAGTGGCCGGCTTTATGGCCTTCTATATCGTCACTGGGCTGCTCGGCGGAGCGGGGTACGTCCTGGTTCATTCCGACAGCGTGGATCCTGTCGTCGGGGCCTCGGGCGCCGTATTCGGCCTGATGGCGGCGGCGCTGAGACGACTCGGACGGCGTGACGGAGAGCTGCGCCCGCTCACGGACCGGCGCTTCCTTCTGATGGCGGCTGTGGTGATGGCGCTGAATCTCGCCACGGGCATGATCGGTTTCGCCGGCGACCCGGCCGGCGCACGGGTCGCCTGGGAGGGGCACGCCTTCGGCTTCCTGGCCGGAGCCTTGCTGATAGGGCCGTGGGCGCGCGCCTTCCGAACACACCGGACGTCATTTGATTCCCCGGACGATCTGGGCGACGCTCGATCCTGAAGCGGCCCGTCCGCGGCCGCGCTCTATATATAGAGAGGGAGGAGCCGCGATGCTGGTCGCCGAAATTCTCAAGGACAAGGGCGACGCGGTCTACAGCATCCCCCCGGACATGCGCCTCGGCCAGGCCTGTGGCGAACTGCGTCGCCTGAAGGTGGGGGCGCTGATCGTTTGCGAGGATGACCGCGCCGTCGGCGTCCTGTCCGAGCGCGATGTGGTCCGGGGAATCGCACGTGACGGAGCCGCCGCCCTGGATCGTCCGGTGTCCGACTTCATGACCGCCGACATCGTCTTCGCGGCGCCCGCCGAATCCGTCGGCGTTCTCATGGAGCGGATGACCGACCGCAGGATCCGGCACCTCCCGGTGCTCAGGGACGGCCGGTTGTCCGGCGTCATCTCGATCGGCGACGTCGTGAAATGCCAGATCGCCGAGGCGACCCGGGAGGCGGAATCCCTGCGTACCTATATAGCCGCGGGATAGGGCAGGGGCGGCGGTCGCGATAGCGGCGCCCGGTGACCGGGAGTCGGCGAGAAAATCGGAGAATCCGCCAGATTCAGGTTGCAGCCCGGAAGGGCGCTGCGTATATCGCCGCCTCGCTCGGAAACGGGCCGGCCGCCGGGGCCGCGGAGACGAAAGCCTCCCGATCCCGCCGCAAAGAAAGAAGCGAAAGCCTCTTGATTTTCGGAAGCGGTTTGGTTAGGTTCCGCGCTCCAATCGAATCGTCGGAAACGAACACGGAGGGAAGCCTCTCGGCTTCACTCGGCGGTTTTTTGCGGTCTTGAAGGTCTCGATCTTCGCCTCCGCAGAATGGCTGAAAAGCCCGGTTGACACGGAGAACGGCCTTCCTTAGAGAGCCGCCTCCGCCGCCCTCCGGGGGCGGTTCTGCAGAAAGAGGTTCTTCTTCAAAAAGAACCACTTGACGCAGGGAAATGAGGCGGTAAACACCCGCCTCCCTGGCCTCCGGGCCGGGTCCTGAAGAAAGCGGTTCTTCTTCAAAAAGAGCCACTTGACGCAGGAAAGCGAGGCGGTAAACACCCGCCTCCCTCGCTTCCGGGCGGGGCCGTCGAAAAGAGGTTCTTCTTCGAAAGAACCGCTTGACACGGAAATCCGAGGCGACTAAATCGCCGCCTCCGCCGAAACCGGGCGCTAAACGGTGGGGCCGGTCTTCCGGTTCCGGGTCTTTGAAATCGTTGATCTGGAAAGAGAAACGCAGGCGGCGGTGTCCTGGCGATAACCCTTCGAGGTTATCTCGACACTGACAACTGCGGTCTTTTTGAAAAGACACCATGACGTCCTCTTCGGAGAGACGTTCGTGGGATCTCGTCAAGAATACGTAGAACTAATGCCAGGTCGGTCCTTCGGGATCGTCCGATGCTTAGGTCAGAAGTCAACTCAACCTGAGAGTTTGATCCTGGCTCAGAGCGAACGCTGGCGGCAGGCCTAACACATGCAAGTCGAACGAGGTCTTCGGACCTAGTGGCGGACGGGTGAGTAACACGTGGGAACGTGCCCTTTGGTACGGAATAACTCAGGGAAACTTGAGCTAATACCGTATGTGCCCTTCGGGGGAAAGATTTATCGCCTTTGGAGCGGCCCGCGTCTGATTAGCTAGTTGGTGAGGTAAAGGCTCACCAAGGCTACGATCAGTAGCTGGTCTGAGAGGATGACCAGCCACATTGGGACTGAGACACGGCCCAAACTCCTACGGGAGGCAGCAGTGGGGAATCTTGCGCAATGGGCGAAAGCCTGACGCAGCCATGCCGCGTGTATGATGAAGGTCTTAGGATTGTAAAATACTTTCACCGGTGAAGATAATGACTGTAGCCGGAGAAGAAGCCCCGGCTAACTTCGTGCCAGCAGCCGCGGTAATACGAAGGGGGCTAGCGTTGCTCGGAATTACTGGGCGTAAAGGGAGCGTAGGCGGACATTTAAGTCAGGGGTGAAATCCCGAGGCTCAACCTCGGAATTGCCTTTGATACTGGGTGTCTTGAGTGTGAGAGAGGTATGTGGAACTCCGAGTGTAGAGGTGAAATTCGTAGATATTCGGAAGAACACCAGTGGCGAAGGCGACATACTGGCTCATTACTGACGCTGAGGCGCGAAAGCGTGGGGAGCAAACAGGATTAGATGCCCTGGTAGTCCACGCCGTAAACGATGATTGCTAGTTGTCGGGCTGCATGCAGTTCGGTGACGCAGCTAACGCATTAAGCAATCCGCCTGGGGAGTACGGTCGCAAGATTAAAACTCAAAGGAATTGACGGGGGCCCGCACAAGCGGTGGAGCATGTGGTTTAATTCGACGCAACGCGCAGAACCTTACCAGCCCTTGACATGTCCAGGACCGGTCGCAGAGATGTGACCCTCTCTTCGGAGCCTGGAGCACAGGTGCTGCATGGCTGTCGTCAGCTCGTGTCGTGAGATGTTGGGTTAAGTCCCGCAACGAGCGCAACCCCCGTCCTTAGTTGCTACCATTTAGTTGAGCACTCTAAGGAGACTGCCGGTGATAAGCCGCGAGGAAGGTGGGGATGACGTCAAGTCCTCATGGCCCTTACGGGCTGGGCTACACACGTGCTACAATGGCGGTGACAATGGGATGCAAAGGCGCAAGCCCGTGCAAATCTCAAAAAGCCGTCTCAGTTCGGATTGGGCTCTGCAACTCGAGCCCATGAAGTTGGAATCGCTAGTAATCGTGGATCAGCACGCCACGGTGAATACGTTCCCGGGCCTTGTACACACCGCCCGTCACACCATGGGAGTTGGTTTTACCTGAAGACGGTGCGCTAACC
>JAEZLB010000384.1 GCA_023435945.1 Pseudomonadota bacterium
GTTCTGGCAAGCTCCTGCACCTGGGAAGGCGACATCGTTTCCAGGCCTTCCTTGTGGCTGCGCAGATTAAAGAACAGCTTGCGCTGGGCCTTGGTGGTGGCCACCTTGACCAGACGCCAGTTCTTCAGGATGTACTCATGGATCTCGGCCTTGATCCAGTGAATCGCATACGATACCAGGCGCACCCCTTGATCAGGGTCGAAGCGTTTGACTGCCTTCATCAGGCCAATATTGCCTTCCTGAATCAGATCGGCATGCGGCAAGCCATAACCGAGATAGCCGCGCGCGATCGATACCACCAGGCGCAGGTGCGACAGCACCAGGGACTGGGCGGCAGCCAGATTGTTTTCTTCGCGATATTGTCGTGCCAGCGAAACTTCCTCTTCCTGGCTAAGCATGGGCATACGGTTGACCGCCGAGATATAGGCGTCAATATTGCCCAGGCTGCCGGAAAACCCGAGCGCCAACGCATTCTGGCCGCTGGGAATCAGGGCGGTAGAGGCGAGTGATACATTCATCGTGTTCTCCTTGCTCTTTCAACACAAGATCTGGTCGACTCCCGAGAGGCAAGCCGCCAGCTTTTCCATATATTAGCACTCTCTAGCGGGGAGTGCTAAGAATGCTCTTTGATAATAACAATAGATATTCGCTATTGCTTTCTCGTGAGGTATTGTTAAATACCGACAAAATTAGAGCAATTCGGCTGGGGAAAGTTGCGGCATCTCAGAAAAGAATGATTTTTTCCGGGAAAGATGGAAACTTATTCAAAATTGCTTTCTATCCAGGCCCGGTTCGAACGATGGTACGGTAACACCGTCCTTATCCGTTCAGCTTGGCCAGATGTCTACGCACCGAGAGAAGGGCGCCGATAAACCCCAAGGCAGCTGTGCCAATAATCAGGCTGGCCGAGATGGCGGGTGAGAGAGGGGAAATGCGGAAATCTGCCGCATACAAGTGTGCAAATTCACCCAAGGCGGTATTGAGCGGTTGCAGTGATACGGCAACGCCGCCCAGCGCTAGGAGGCCAGCAGCCAGTCCCAGCATGGCGCCGCTGTAGTAGAAGGGCCGATAAATGAACCCGTCGGTGGCGCCCACCAGACGCGAGATGGCAATTTCTTCCTGCTGGGTCATGACTTGCAGGCGCACCGTATTAAACACAACTGCAACCACTACGACCGCCAGCGTGGCGGCCAGCAGAATCAGCATGAGTTGCAATACCCGAGTCAGGGCGGTCAGGCGCTTGATCCAGGCTGAATCTACCTGAACATGATCGACACCAGGCACCGATTTGAGCTGGTTGGCAAGGGTGTCAATAAGGGACGATTCGGCAATCTGGTCGAGATTGCCGATGGTCAGCACGTAACCGTCAGGTAGCGGGTTACTGCCCAGCGTATTGACTGCTTCTGCAAGCCCCGTGCGGGCCTGCAGATGGGCGAGTGCGGTTTCGCGCGGGACGAACGCCAGTTTGCCCTTCAAATTCTGCTGCTGAACGATTTGTTCAATGTCGCTCGCCAGGGCGCGGGCGCGTTCCCTAGGGGTTTCCATAGACAGGAAAATGCTGATTTCCGGTTCCACTACCAGCTGCTTGCCGACCGGGCGCAGGTTTTCCAGCAGCGTCAGGCCGGCAAAGGGCAGGGTCAGCGCAATCGCGATGACCAATACATTAAAGAAGAAGGTGGCAGGTGTTCTGCGCAGACGGCCCAGTGCGTCACGCAGCGCAAATCCATGCTGACGAATCCAGGCCTTCATGCTGTCTCCTGCTGTGCGCTGCGTTGCCAGATTTGCGAGATGCAGCCCTGTTCCAGGTAAACAACCTTATCGGCATTGTTGATGAAATGTTCGTCATGCGTGGAAATCACGCAGGTCACACCTACGTCATAAAATGCTTTCAGGGTGTCGAGAACCTTGTCGGCGCTGGCGCGGTCCAGGTTGGCGGTAGGCTCGTCGGCGACGATGATTTGCGGCCTGTGCACGATGGCACGCGCAATGGTGGCGCGCTGCTGTTCGCCACCCGACAATTCCAGCGGGCTGTAAAAAGCCTTGTCCAGCAATCCCACCTTGTGCAAGGCGGCACGCGCGCGCTTTTCCGCCTCTTCACGTGCCGCACCCGTAACCATGAGCGGCAACATCACGTTGGACAGCACATTGCGGTCCAGCAGCAATGATTGCTGCTGCAGGATCAGTCCCAGTTTGCGGCGCAGATAAGGCAGGCCGGAAGGTTTCAGGCGTCCGATGTCCTGGCCGTTGACCGTTACCGTGCCGGAAGTAGGGCGCTCGATGGCCGCAATCATTTTCAGCAGCGTCGATTTACCGGCACCAGACGGGCCAGCCAGGAATACAAGTTCCCCTTGCGCAATCGACAAATTAATGTCGGACAGCGCCTTGCCATGGCCCGAATACTGTTTGGACACATTCTGGAATTCGATCATGGAATGCAATTAAGTCGTTTCACCCAGCAGGGCATCGGCAAAGGCTTCTGCGCTAAAAGGCTGAAGATCTTCGATTTTTTCGCCTACGCCAATGAAGTACACGGGGATGGGGCGTGCCTTGACGATGGCCGCCAGCACACCGCCCTTGGCCGTGCCGTCAAGCTTGGTCACGATCAGACCGGTCAGGCCCAGTGCATCGTCGAAGGCTTTCACCTGTGCTACTGCATTTTGCCCCGTGTTGCCGTCGATCACCAGCAATATCTCGTGCGGGGCCGTTTCCATGCCTTTACTGATCACACGCTTAATTTTCTTGAGCTCATCCATCAAATGCAATTGCGTAGGCAGGCGGCCTGCGGTATCCACCATCACCACATCGGTCTTGCGCGCCTTGGCGGCCTGCACGGCGTCAAAAGCGACTGCCGCCGGATCGCCGGATTGTTGTGCAATAACCGTTACCTGATTGCGTTCACCCCATACCGATAATTGTTCGCGTGCCGCTGCCCGGAAAGTATCGCCGGCTGCCAGCAGCACCGATTGCCCATGCGCCTGCATGTGTTTGGCAAGTTTGCCGATGGTGGTGGTTTTGCCTGCACCGTTGACGCCCGCAATCATCATGACCAAGGGCTGGTGCTCGCCCAGCACCAGGGGTTTTTGCAATGGGGTCAGCAATTCCACAACCAGGCTGCGCAACGCCGTCCGGACCTGGGATGCATCGGTCAAGCGTTGTTCCTTGACACGCTTTTTAAGGGTGTTGAGCAGAAACTGCGTGGCTTCCACGCCGGCATCTGCCTGCAGCAGGGCCGCTTCCAGTTCGTCATAAAGATCGTCATCGATCTTCGCGCCCACAAAAAGCGTAGTGAAATTGCTAGACGTTTTGGAAAGCCCGCTCTTGAGCCGCGCAAACCATGATTGCTTCACTTCGGCAGTCGGCGCGGCAGCAATAATTTCAGCTTCCTCTGCAGGTGCTGCGGCAAGCGCTTGTTCTGCGAGTGCATGTTCGGCAACAGTTTCTTCGGTTTCCGCGATAATGGGCGGCTCGGTTTCGGCCGGCGCCTCTGGTTTCTCCTGGTCCGCAAGTGGCGGATGGTTTGATGCTGGCGGTGTTCCCCCATTTTCAGGAGACACGTCGGCGGAATTATTATCAGGAGTCAGAGTAGACTGGACACCTTCTTCGACCGCAGGAGGCGGCGCCTCAACTGGAGGGGGCGTAACTTCTTTCGGCTTTCTTTTGAAGAAACTAAACATCGCGGGATGAATCAGCAGATCGGTAGGGTTTTATCCGGGGTACTGCAGCAAAGCTGCAGAATGGAAAATTCAATCAGGCACATTCTAACAGAGCGCAGACTATGAAATTTCGGTTTGGATTAATTATGGCAGCCTATCTCTGGATAGGCCTGCCGTTTACAGTAACGGCTCAGTCCGCCGATGAATTCACGCTGGCCAACGGCATGAAGATTATTGTCAAGGAAGACAGGCGCGCTCCGACGGTGGCCCATATGATCTGGTATCGCGTCGGCTCCATGGATGAGGTCAGCGGGACTACCGGCGTGGCGCATGTGCTGGAGCACATGATGTTCAAAGGCACGAAAAAGCTCAAAACGGGCGAGTGCAGTGCGCGTGTTGCTGCGTTGGGCGGGCGCGAGAATGCATTCACCAGCAAGGACTACACGGCTTATTTCCAGCAGATTGAAAAATCCCGACTGGAAGATGTGATGGCGCTGGAAGCGGAGCGGTTGGCTAATCTCGTGATCAGCAAGGAAGAGTTCGAAAAAGAAATCCGCGTCGTGATGGAAGAGCGTCGCCTGCGCACCGATGACCAGCCTATTTCATTGCTGTATGAAGCGCTGAATGCCACTGCCCATTTTGCCCATCCATACCGGCATCCCATCATAGGATGGATGGGAGACTTGCAGCACATGACGGTGGAAGATACGCGCAACTGGTATCGCCGCTGGTATGCACCCAATAATGCCACCATGGTCGTGACGGGAGACGTGGACGCAAAACAGGTGTTCAAGCTGGCACAAAAGTATTTCGGCAGCCTGCCCGCGAAAACCTTACCCCAGGCCTATGCGACCCCTGACCCGGAGCAACGTGGAATAAGGCGGGTGACGGTCAAGGCGCCGGCCGAAAATCCCTATGTGGCCCTGGCCTTCAAGGTGCCGAAACTTGAGAACGTGGACAAAGATGTTGAACCGTATGCGCTGGATGTGCTGGCCGCGATTCTGGATGGTTACGACAATGCCCGCCTGAATGCGCGCCTGGTACGTACCGAACGTGTGGCAGTGTCCGCTGGCGCAGGGTATTCCGGTATTGCCCGCGGACCAGTGTTATTTATCCTGGATGGAACGCCTTCAGCGGGAGTCACGACCGAGCAACTGGAAGGCTTGTTGCGTGCTGAAGTGAATCGCATCGCCCAGGAAGGCGTGACAGAGCAGGAACTCAAACGCGTAAAAACGCAATTGATTGCCAGCCAGATCTATAAGCGTGATTCAATTTTCGGGCAAGCGATGGAAATTGGCACCATGGAAATGGTGGGTTTTTCATACAAGCAGATCGACCACATTATTGCCAAACTGGGCGAGGTCACGGCCGAGCAGGTACAGGCGGTTGCGCGCAAATACTTTGGCGATGACAAGCTGACCGTGGCGACGCTGGTGCCTTTGCCCCTAGAAGAGAAAAAAGAAAGCGCGCCTGCCGGGTTGCGGCACTGACTGGTATTTCACTCGTAAACATGAACCTGCATAAAGGCTAGTGTCATGACTGTAATGAAAAAAATATATGTTCTCCTGCTCCTGTTTGTTGGCACGACTGCGCATGCGGCTTTGGAGATCCAGACCTGGACCATGGATAACGGGGCACGTGTTTATTTCGTGGAGAACCGGTCCATTCCCATCCTTGATATCAACGTCGATTTCGATGCGGGCTCCCGGCGAGACCCCGAAGGAAAGACCGGGACGGCAGCCCTGACCAATGCGATGCTGGCACGAGGCATCAGTGAGACACGTTTGCCGGATGGTTCGGTCGAACCTGCGATGAACGAGGCGCAATTGTCGGACGCCTTTGCCGATATCGCGGCGCAGCGCGGTGGCGGTACAGACGCAGACAAATCAGGAGTAAGCCTGCGTACCCTGACCCGAGCCAATGAACGTAACCAGGCAGTGCAACTGCTGGCACGCATGATGGCGCAACCGAGTTTTCCCGAGGACCTGCTGGCACGAGACAAAGTCCGGCTGATTGCTAACCTGCGCGAAGCGCTGACCCGGCCGGAAACGATCGTGGATAGGGCTTTCTGGCAAACGGCTTATCGCGGGCATCCATATTCGAAAGTGGAAACAGTGGAGTCGATAGAAAGCATCATGCGTGCTGATGTGGAGACCTTCCATCGTGCTCACTATGTTGCCAATCGTGCCGTCATTGCCATGATAGGGGCCGTCAGCCGCGCCGAGGCGGAAGCCATTGCACAGGAGTTGACGCGGCGCCTGCCGCAAGGAGCACCTTTGCCGGCCTTGCCGGCCGTTGCCGTGACGAGGGGGGAAACGCAATACATTGCGCATCCGGCCACGCAGTCGCACATTCTGGTTGGCATGCCGGCTGTGGCGTATGGCGATCCCGACTGGTTTGCGCTGACGGTGGGCAACTATGTATTGGGCGGCGGCGGATTCGTGTCGCGCATGATGCAGGAAGTCCGGGAAAAACGCGGACTGGCCTATGGGGCGTACAGTTACTTCAGTCCAATGGCTCAGAAAGGTCCGTTTCAGGCAAGTCTGCAAACGCAGAAAGAGCAGACCGGCGAAGCGCTGGCTGTGGTGAACGAGGTACTGAGTAACTACCTGAAGAATGGCCCGACGGAAAAGGAAATCAAGGCGGCGAAGGACAATCTGATAGGTGGATTCGCCTTGCGCATCGATAATAATCGCAAGATACTCGGCCACATCGCCACCATCGGCTATTATGGTTTGCCTCTCGATTATCTGGATACCTGGACGGCGAACGTTGCCAAGGTAACGGCTGTCGATATACGGCAGGCCTTCAATCGAAAAATCATCATGGAAGACTTGACCACTATCGTGGTGGGCGCAGAAAAATAAGAACCCTGGTCCGCAGGCCGCAACCTGCACAATTTTATGGCTACTAAATCTCTCCGAAAGCCGGCGGCGCGTGGCCCTGCGCGCACGCCTGCTCCACAACAGGTACGCATCATAGGCGGCACCTGGAAGCGCACGCCGCTGCTGGTCACCGATGCCGAAGGCTTGCGGCCTACGCCAGATCGCGTTCGTGAAACGGTGTTCAACTGGCTAACCCATCTGCTCGACGGGCAATGGGAGCAAGTGCGTTGCCTGGACCTATTTGCCGGGACGGGTGCCATGGGCTTCGAGGCGGCCAGTCGTGGCGCACAGAAAGTAATTATGGTGGAGGCGCTGCCTGCTGCAGTGCGGCAGATGCAGGCCATGAAGGAAAAACTGAATGCGCATCAGATTGAGATCGTGCGGGGCGATGCACTGGCAGCGGTTAAGAGCCTGGTTGAACGCAAGGAAGAGGGTTTCGATCTGGTTTTTCTGGACCCCCCTTATCACCAGGCATGGCTGGCAAAATGCCTGCCATGGTGCGCGTCCTTGCTGAAGCCTGGCGGCATGATCTATGCTGAAGCTGAGTTTTCGCTGGAAGAGGAAACTACATCGGATTGGCTAAAAGAATGGGAGATCGTGCGCTCGGATCGAGCGGGCATGGTGTTTTATCACATCTTGCAGCGTAGGCAATTTCAGGCATAATGCGCGTTTTACTTGGCGACAAGGGCCTGGTCCGGGTGGGAGTTCCTGCTTATGAGTCTGTTCCCTCAGGATGTCGCTGCGGCACAAGGCAGGCATGAATCATCTGCCATTGGGGCGCTGAACAGTTTGCGCTTAGGTCCTTGGGCCTCTGTGCGCCAGTAGGAGTGAGGATGGTAACAGCAGTTTATCCGGGAACCTTTGATCCGCTGACCCGGGGGCATGAGGATCTGGTACGCCGGGCGTCTGGCTTGTTCGACAAGCTGATTGTGGGAGTGGCCGACAGCAAGGCCAAGAAGCCCTTTTTTACGCTGAATGAGCGCCTGGTTATTGCCAATGAAATTCTTGGCCATTATCCCAATGTGCAAGTGGAAAGCTTTTCCGGCTTGCTGAAGGATTTTGTGCGTGCCCATGATGCGCGTGTCATCGTGCGTGGCTTGCGCGCGGTATCCGACTTTGAGTACGAGTTCCAGATGGCGGGCATGAACCGTTACCTGCTGCCCGACGTGGAAACCATGTTCCTCACGCCTTCCGACCAGTATCAGTTCATTTCCGGTACCATAGTGCGTGAAATCGCCATATTGGGTGGCGATGTGTCGAAATTTGTATTTCCTTCCGTCGAGAAGTGGCTGCGCAAGAAAATTGATCAGATGGGGAAAACCTGCTGACGTTTTGCGGAAGAGGAAGTGCGGAAGTAAAGCAGGGCAGGAGGCCTCATGGCATTGATGATTACGGACGAATGCATCAACTGTGATGTATGCGAACCGGAATGCCCGAATGATGCGATCTTTCTCGGTCCCGAGATTTATCAGATCGATCCCAACAAGTGCACGGAATGTGTCGGCCACTTCGATGAGCCGCAATGCCAGCAGGTATGTCCTGTCGCGTGCATTCCCATTCATCCCGACTGGCGCGAGAGCAAGGAGCAACTGCAGGCCAAGTATGAGCGCCTGCAGGCTGCTAAATCCAAGACCTGAGCGGCGTGCCCGGGCATGCGCTCAGGCCGTGCAAAGCGTTGTCTCAGAATGCGAGGTTGATTTTCACTGGCTGGCCAAGGCGCAATTCCGTCTCGTCACCTTCCAACAGTACCGCATTCATGCCGAAAGTGATGGCCCCATCCAGCTTGGGATTGGCCCGGTAGGCGGACAGAATATCCAGCGGATCATCGCCCCGCTGCCCCGTTTCCTGATCCACCGAGGGAATGGAGCAGCGTGCGCACGGCTTGACCGGCTTGAGCACGGCCTCGCCCATCACCAGGGTGTCGGCCACATCTTCCTCGTGCGGTAGCGTATCGCTGATAACCAGATTGGGCCGGAAGCGGTTCATGGGCAGGGGCGCGCGACCTTGTTCTTTCAGGCGCTGATTGAGTTCATCCAGGGAAGCCGAGGTCATCACCAGTATCGGATAACCGTCGGAAAACAGCGTCGGCACCTCCAGCTCTCCCACCCATTTGCTTTTCACGCGGCGCTTGGCATCCGGGTGAAAGCGCACCAGCCGGCAAGGCGTGCCGATCGCATTCGAAAACCAGGTGGCCGTCATTTCATCGCAGTCGTAGGCGGGCACTGTATCGTTCCAGATCTGCACATTGCGTACCCTGGCTTCATCGGGGTGTGGCAGATCCAGCGGGATTTCCAGGCGCAACATGCCGGGGGCGCGCAGCTCCAGTGTGTCAGCTTTTAATTTCGGCACAATTTGCGCCATCTTCGGATATTCGCGTTGCGAGAGAAAATGGCCTTCTTCATCGACCACCATCCATTCCCGGTCATAAATATATTGCGTCATCAGGCCGGCTTTTGTGACGGTCGCGGACTGTAGTGCAATGGCGCCGCAGGATTTGATCGGGTAGAGATTGAGTTCGCTGATGAAGGGCATGGTCGGGTTTATGCGTGAATGCTGATTGTATAAAACGGGAATATAAATCCGTATTACTGGCGATCGATGATTGGGAATGCCATCTCTTGCTCCCTCTCCTTTCAGCGCTGCCGTGCCAATCAACAGCTAAGGCCAGAGGGTTTTTTCGACTGCAAGGATAACAAGGAAAACGGAAATAGTGCAGGGTGTTGGAAAACTGGTAATGGATGCCAGGTAGCCGGGTGTTTCTCAGCCCCGGGCATCAAGCCGCCCCCGGCTGTTTTGTTGAAGTCGCGTAGCGGTAGCTGACCAAGGCCAGCGAGGTGATCCCCATTTGCGTGATGGCACAGGCAAGGGCCGGTATTTCACCGTATCCGACCAGCTGGGTGCCTATGGCACCCATGGCCATTTGAGTGAAGCCATATAAGCCTGCAGCGGCGCCGGCCAGGGTCGGTGCGGCGGAGGAGAGGGCGCGGGACAAGGCGGCAGGACTGGCGAGTCCCGCACCAAAAGTCATGGTGATAGTCAGCGCGAGCAGGATAGGCGCATTCAGCCAGCCCATCATCTGCACGGCCAGCAACAGGCTCGCCATGCTCAGCCCAAGGCCGGCGCCTATATAGAGGAAGCGTTCGACCGGCATATAGCTTGCCAAGCGCCGGGTCACCAGCGTGCCGCAACTCGCTCCCACGATGGTGCTGGCGGCAAACCATCCTACATAGCTGATGGGCAGCCCCAATTGTTCATGCACGATGTAAGGTGCGGTCGCCAGATACGGGTACAGGGCCGTAGTGGAACAGGAGCCGCCCAACATGAAGCCGGCGAAGCGACGATTGTTGAGCAAGGCTTTGTAATCGTTGGCAATGCCGCGCACGGCCAAGGGACGTTCGTAGAAATTGGTTTCGGGCAGCAGGCGGAATGCGCAGATCACCATCGCGCAGCCCATGAATACCAGGAACATATAGATTGAACGCCAGCCGAAATGGTCTGCCAGGTAAGCGCCGATTATCGGAGCCAGGCCTGGGCCTACCAGGGTTAGCAGATTCAGCAGGGCCAGGTCCTTCGTGACGCGCTCAGGAGGTGCAGTGTCGCGCACGATAGCCCGTGCCAGAGTGATGCCGGCGGCCCCGCCTAGCGCTTGCAGCAGTCGCGCTACTACCAGCCATTGCAGATTAGGCGCCATCAGGGCCATGATGCTGGCGCTCAGGTACAGTGCCAGACCCACCAGCAACGTGGGTCGTCTGCCCAGCGTGTCGGACACCGGGCCATATACCAGTTGTCCGATGGCCAGGCCCAGCACGTACAAGGTAATGGTCTGCTGCATGCCGGATGGCGCCGCTCCCAGGGCCGCGCCCGCCACTGGCAAGGCCGGGATGAAGATATGCATGGCCATCGTGCCGCTCAAGGTCACCAGCACCAACAGCCAGAGGGGTGCTCGCAGCGATTGGGCCGGGTGTTGAGCGCCTGGCATGCTTCAATCCTTGGCTGCTTGCATCTGGGACTGCCGCAGAAATAACACGGCTAACACGCTTCCCAGTGTCATCACCAGGATACAGAAGCTGTTCACGGCGGCGCTCATGCCCCAGCGGTCGGCAATCCAGCCTATCCCCATCATCGGCACCATGCTGCCGATATAGCCTATGACAAGATAAGTGGACAGCAAGCCCGAGCGGTTGCCCGCCGAGGCGATACGGTTAATCATGCTCATACCGGCCAGCATGCACATGCCGTGACCGGTAGCGGTCAGCAGCACGCCGAGTGCAAACAGCAGCGTTGAGCCGGTTCCCATGTTCAGCATGAGTGCCGCATTGCTGAGTGCCAGGCAGAACAAGCCGATGGCGCCGCACCAGTGAGTCGGCAGGCGTGCGGCCAGGATCTGGACGCCAGCAGAGGTCAGGAGGATGATGGCAATGGCAGTGCCGCTGACGACGGGGCCATGCCAGGGAACCAGTTCGTCGAGGAAGAGCGGCGACATCGACGCATACAAACCAAAGACGCCGAATGCCAGAAAGGGAAGTGCACAGGTAAGCAGGAATGCCATGGACGCATCACGCTGCGGCCAGGTCAGCTTGGGCAGCGAATCACGCCAGTGGAAGGTTCGGCCTGCCGTTCCTTGCGCACGTTCAGGCAGGTGCAACTGAGTCAATGCATAGAGTGCCAGGCTGACCAGAACCAGGGTCGGAATATAGGTGGTGGCAAGTGGATAGGGCGCCCATTGTCCCATGATGCCGCCCAGCAGCGGACCTAGTCCGAAACCGAAGGCGATCAGGAAGCTGGTAAGTATGGCGACGCGTCGCATTTGACCCGGACCCGCGAGTGCGGACAAGCCCGCAGTGGCGCTGGTGGTAATCATGCCAGAGGCAATGCCAACGACGAAGCGGCCGGTATTGAGGCTGGCGACATTCCACGCAATCATGCTGATGAAGGTGCCGGCAAATGCCAGCGCCAATCCTTTTTTCATGACAGGCCGGAAGCCCAGGGTGTCGGGCAGGCGTCCCAGAAACAGCAAGCTGCACAATGCGCCGCCCATGTACATGACGTAGATAAGCGAGACGTCACTGGCCTGCAGTTGCCATGTTTCCTTGTAGAGCGCATACAGGGGGCTGATCAGTGCGGTTCCCATGACGCCGACGATCAGGGCAAAACTCACCCATGTAAAAGGTGAACCTTTTAATTGCATTCGGAAGCCAGTGTATTGAAGCGTTCTGAGATCTTGCTTAATGCACGACGCGTGGTCTCCAATTCCTCAGGTGTCAGTCCCGACAGGATTTCCTGCTCGATCTGCAAGCTTTTTTCCAGAATCAGCGCGGCAACATGTTGCCCTTGCGGGGTCAGTCCGATAAGCTTGGTGCGGCGATCAGCGGGGTGGCTGGTCCAGTCCACCAGCTTTTTCCTGCGGAGTTGGTCCAGAACCCGGACCAGCGAAGAAGTGTCCAGATAGAGCGCTTCGGCGAGGTCTTTCTGCCGCATCGGCGCATCGTCGACATACAAGATCAGCAGCGGCATGCGGGTGGCGTCGGTGAGTTCCATGTCCTTGAAACTCAGGTCGACCTGGCGGCGCCACTGTCGGTAAACGCTTCCGATCAAGCGGCCGAAGCGGGAGCGTGCCTGCGACAAGTCAGGGGAGGGGGAGGCGTTCCCTTTGTCAATACTTTGCATAGAAAGTATTTTAGCATGCCGGAAATAGCGATGCCGGGAGATAACACAAAGGGCGTCGTTGCTCGAGTTTGATTGATTTGCGCAACCAAAGGAGCCGTGCCATCAAGGTCGGGAGAGAGTGGCTTATGCAGCCGACTGCACGACAGGGGCTGGTTTTGTTGACGCGAGGGGAGGTGAGAATAAAAACCGCAGGATCGCCTCTTGCGGTTCCCAGTGAAACGCAAGCGTTCCAGTCAGACGATATCGGTCTTTTAAAGGCTTCTACTGCGAGTGCTTAAACGAAAAGTGCTGGCAGAAGCCGCCCCTTCACAGGTCTGAGCGGAAAGTGACGGTTTTGGGCGGCATGTACATGTCCTGAGTCATCAAATCGACACCACAGGACAAGGTTTCCACCCAATCCAGGAATCTGGCAATCATTGCCTTGCCTTTGAATGGTGCGCCATGCTGCGGCACTATCCATTCCGGGTCCAGTTGACGAACCATGTTGACCCAGTAGCGGCAGACTTTGTTGGAAACCATGTAACGCCGGTGGAAACCGCGCATGAAGGGTTCATGCTGGTCAAAATTGGTAACAGGCGTCGTGGCAAGCTGGGCTGGGAGCAGCGAGGCGCCCATGTCGCCGGAAAAAAGGATGCGGCTTACCGGGTCGTAGAACTGGAGGTTGCCTTCGGCGTGGAGAAAGTGGGCAGGCAATATCTGGAAGGTCGTGTCACTGAAAGGAAGCAGCGTGCCTTCATCCGGCAGGGCAATGATACGGCCTTCGGTTTTCCCCTGCGGACAGAAATGCGGTACGAACCGGGCCCATACGCGTGAGATCAGCAGTTGGGTATCGGAACTGCTGAGCCAGCGGGGCAGCGAAGCGATGATGTCCGGGTCGGCATGCGATGCGAAGACATACTTGAGCTGCTTGGGCGGGAAGTATCGCCCCATGGTCACGAACAGTTCGTTATAAGTCAGCACGCCACCCGGGTCCAGCAGAATGCCATTGCCATCGCGGATGATCAGAAACTGATTCGACTGCACGACCTCGCCATCTTCTTCATCAACCAGATCGGAAAACATCAGGCAGGTATGACGACCATCGCTGAATAGTTCAGTAGGTATTTGGGCAGGGAATAAGGTTAAGTTGGCGCAGTGTAGGAAGCTCCTCGCTTAATTTGATTGATATAAATCAAATTTCTCTGGGTGAATGAAGCGGGAAGGGGTTGTTGATATTGAGAGCACGGTCCGACTAATTTAACGATTTATCAGCGACAATTGACGTTCCGGCAAGGGGGCTGGGCGATGAGCAGCAATTCGGGAAATCTGGAGCGTCTGATATGTGAGGTGCTGCGTTGAACAAGGCAGACTTAACTAGTTGGCGAATGCCTGAATGCCGGTTCGAGGCAAGGAGCGATGGCGGCTATATTCCGCTCATAAAAAAACGGGCTCATGCGAGCCCGTTTTTATCTTCTTTCGGAGAGCACGTTTCAGGCGCTTAGACGTTGAACAGGAAGTTCATCACGTCGCCATCCTTGACCACATACTCCTTGCCTTCGGCGCGCATCTTGCCAGCTTCCTTGGCGCCCTGCTCGCCCTTGTAAGCGATGAAGTCATCGAAAGCAATGGTTTGGGCGCGGATGAAGCCACGTTCGAAATCGGTATGGATGACGCCTGCAGCCTGTGGTGCGGTGTCGCCAATGTGTATGGTCCAAGCGCGGACTTCCTTAACGCCGGCGGTGAAGTAGGTTTGCAGGCCGAGTAGCTTGAAGGCGGCGCGGATCAGGCGATTCAGGCCCGGCTCATCCATGCCCATGTCGGCCAGGAACGCCCCCTTGTCTTCATCTTCCAGGTCGGCAATCTCGGCTTCGATGGCGGCGCAGATGGCAACGACCGGCGCATTCTGGGATTGGGCGTAATCGACGAGCTGGTCCAGCAACGGATTGTTGGTGAAGCCGGTATCCGATACATTGCCCACGTACATTGCGGGTTTCGCGGTGATCAGATGCAGCGGCTTGATCAGTGCGAGCTCTTCTTCGCTCAGTTGCATCGCCCGTACCGGCTTGGCTTCGTTCAGGTGCGGCACCAGTTTCTCCAGCAGGGAAACGAGCTTGATCGCATCCTTGTCGCCGGACTTGGCTTTCTTGCCTTCACGCTGGATGGCTTTTTCTACGGTAGATAGGTCAGCCAGTGCCAGCTCGGTCTGAATGACTTCGATGTCGTCGATAGGGCTCACCTTGCCGGCAACGTGCACCACGTTCGGATCTTCGAAGCAACGTACGACGTTGACGATGGCATCGGTTTCGCGGATATGCGCGAGGAACTGGTTGCCCAATCCTTCACCCTTGGATGCCCCTGCAACCAGACCGGCAATGTCCACGAATTCCACGGTGGCAGGCAGGATGCGTTCGGGCTTGACGATTTCCGCCAGTTGATTCAGGCGCGGATCGGGCACTTCCACGATGCCGACGTTCGGTTCAATGGTGCAGAAGGGATAGTTTTCCGCAGCGATGCCCGCCTTGGTCAGCGCATTGAACAGGGTGGACTTGCCGACGTTGGGCAGGCCGACGATACCGCATTTGAGACTCATGACATTCCTTTAATCATCTTTGCACCATCGCATGGCCGGTACGGGGCAGCGCTCTGCGCTGGCGGCCACGGATGATCAGGGCGTGGCAGGACTGAAGGTCTGTGCCCCGCCGAAAAGTGCACATTGTAACCGTTACGGCATGCGCTCAGCAAAGAACGGTGATGAGAAGGACGGCATGACCATTACCACGGGGGTGTCATGAGAAGTGTCGAAGCAGGCAGTGTATGCCTGCTTCGTGACAGCCTTATGCAAACGCCGGGGTGCAGTGGCGTTTGCGTTCATCGTAAGCTTCGGCCAAAGCATATTTCAATTGCATGATTTCCCTGCATACGCGAGGCGGAAAGCCCCGGCGAATACCGGGGCGATCGTTGAAGAGCAACTCGTCAATATAGTGTTCGCATTGTGCGGGTTTGCTCCATAGGCTGGCGAGGCGATTGGCGATGCGCGGATAGTGTTCCGTCAACGCCTGCAATTCGAGACAGGATGGCAGTTGGGCTATCCAGGTCCGTGTTGCCGGTTGCAGTCTTTGTTCTTGTATGGTGCCCGGATTGCGCAAGGCGTTGGGTGCAGCGTACGTCATTTTCTCCCCCTCAAGGATCTGTTTTGATTCTTTGCTGATTGTAGAGAGATAAATATCCGCTTCAACGGCTGCAAAGCCTCAGATGCATAAACTTTGCGTTAGATAAGTAACCTGCTTACAAGCGCTTACATTGATGGCGGGGGAGCGAGCATAAATCGCCGTATTCCCGCAAGAAGCTAGATAACAATCAACATGCGATCAGCGCGATGAGTGTAATTGCATCATCGCCGCTTCGAATTTGCCATCGCAGAGCAAGGGAATGACGGACAGGCTTTTTTCTATGGATTCGTCGATCAGGGATTGTTCTTCCTGGCGGGGGCGGTGCAGGACGTAGTCCACTACAGCTTGTTGCAAGCCCATGGTGCGTGGATGGCCTATACCGATACGGAGGCGCCAGTAATCCTGCGTGCCCAGCGCGGCGGTGATGTCCTTGAGGCCGTTGTGGCCGCCGGAGGAGCCGCCTTTTTTGATCTTTGCGCTGCCCGGTGGCAGGTCTAATTCATCGTGGACGACCAATACTTCTTC
>JAEZLB010000051.1 GCA_023435945.1 Pseudomonadota bacterium
GGCGATACCGTGATGTCGCCGGGCTCGCTGGAAGCGGTGTTGCGTTGCGTAGGCGCGGCCTGCGCCGGCGTCGATGCCGTACTGAACAAGGAGGTGCGCAATGTATTCTGCGCAACCCGCCCATGTGGCCATCACGCCGAACCCGATCGTGCAATGGGTTTCTGTGTGTATAACCAGGCTGCAATTGCAGCGGCCTATGCTGTTGAGGTGCACAAGCTGCAGCGCGTGGCCGTTATCGATTTCGACGTTCACCATGGCAACGGCACCCAGGAAGCGTTCTATAACCGTCCCGAGCTATTCTATGCATCCAGCCACCAATCGCCTTTTTATCCCGGCACCGGGGCCCGCGGCGAGCGTGGCGCATCGAACAATATCGTGAATGTACCCCTGCCACGCGGCTGTGACTCTGCAATGTTCCGCAAGCACATCGAAGAGGAAATGCTGCCGGAAATCCGCCGCTTCAATCCGGAGTTGCTGATCATTTCCGCAGGCTTCGATGCTCATCACCTTGACCCGCTTGCAGGCCTGAGCCTGCAGGACGATGACTACCGCTGGGTAACGGATGAGCTGCTGAAGATTGCCGATGAGTGCTGCGAAGGACGCGTGGTTTCGATTCTCGAAGGCGGCTACAGTCTTGAAGGACTGGCATCCGCCACAACGGTGCATGTACAGGCGCTGATGGGGCAGAGCCAGTAATTTCCCTCTTGCGCAAGAAGCGATAAAAAGGCCGGCCGCACTATCCGTGTTGCCGGCCTTTTCTTGGTGCAGGCTTGTAATGCTCTTGCAAATATTTTCCCAGCCATAACTGGATTTCGCCAGGCATGGGGACCCCATCCACCGACTCGCCCGAGTCCAGCATGCGCGTGCCTTCCAGGTAACTTACGGAAGCATGAACCGGAATCGCACGTTCCTCCTCCATGCGCCATAAGACGAATACCTTGGGTTCCGGTGCAGCCCAGTTCTCGAAATAACCTTCGTTTTCGTCGCGATACAGTTCCAGCGTCAGTCCTGATACCAGATAGCTTTCCGTCGTATCGCTCCAGATCAATTGCTGCAGCCCCGGCAAGTTGCCTCGATCAGGCACTACAGCAACCGCAGCCCAGTTCTCCTGTGCCCAATACGAATTCAGACTGCGCCTTTGCATGATTACTGCGATCGGCATTTCTTCCATGGGCATGCTCTTCCTCCGGATTCGGTATGCCCGCTCGAGGCGGGTTCATTCAATTGGACGGTTCCTGAGGTTTCTGGGCAGGATTCTTCACGTCTTCGCTCGCCGGGGCGGTGCCCAGTTTTTCGCTGCGCAGGACGGTGGGCAGGCCAATGGCGCTGGTTTCTGTTTGGCCCATGCTGCTCGTTCCGCTGGTTTCGCCGGAACTATCCTGCGATTCCGTTTCCCAGCCGCGTGCGGCAGCGGTTTCCTTCCAGCGTTGGGCTACGTTATCCATGGAAGCCGCCAGTTGTTTCTTTTCCTGCTCGGCTTTTGCCTTCGCCTCTGCTTCCTTGGCGGCTTTTTCCGAAGCAGCACTATCGCCGCCGGCACCTGTACTGCCGCCGCTTGATTTCGGCGGCAGTTCGGTAGCAGCTGCAGGGGCAGTGGTGCCGCCCAGTTGTGTGCCACCGACGGTGCCGCCTGAACCTTCGGGGATGCCGGGCGTGCCTTCGGGATTTGCCTGGGCGGCAGCTGGATTACCTCCGCCTTGGGGTTGTTGTTGGGGAGTCGGAACGGCGCTTTCCGCTGACGCCTTGGTGGTAACAGGAACCGGCGAACCCATGGCATCGGGCTTGGCCTTCAGGGTGCCGTTTTTGGCCATAACTTCGCCGCTGGTCAGACCTCCTGCGGTAATCTGACCAGGGAAATCGGTCTGCTTGGTTTCGGGAGTCGCCTGTTTATTCGATTGGCCGCAACCAGCCAGCACGAGCAGGGCAATAGCGGTTGCAAATATGTCGAAAGGACGCTTGAACATAAATAATCTCCTGGTCATCCATGGCCGCGCGGCGTGACAGGATCGCCGGCGGTCGAATCAGGCGAGCGGGGAGGGCGTTCCGGATTGGGAATCCCATTGAGTTCGTTGAACCAGATTTCGTGATGCTGGCGTGCCCATTCCTCGTCAACGGTGCCGTGACGCATGGCTTCATAGGCACCGGGGGTGCCTGCCGTGCCGATGTAGGCATGTCCCATGGTGAATGCCATATAGAGCGCGCCGGCCCCTATATGGAAATAGTTGGCCCACTGCAGCATGTAGCGCGTCATGCCGACATCGGGACCGGCATTGAGGAAATAGGGAAAATTCATCATGAGGCCCGAGATCGACATGATCAGGCCCAGTACAACCACGCCGCCCCAGAACCAGACTTTTTCGCCGGCATTGAAGAATCCGGCCGGTACGTGCTTGTGGGAGACCAGCCCGCCGCCTTTCTTGATCCAGTTCCAATCCCAGTGCCGGAAGAAGTTGCGATGGAGAAAAGAGAAGAACATCAGGATGGAGGCAATGATGAACAGCGGTCCAATGAAATTGTGGAGATACTTGGATATGATCGCGACCCATGAAAAAGCAACATGGCCTATTAGGGGTATCAGGATAAGCTTGCCAAACATGACGATGATACCGGTCAGCGCCAGAATGACGAAGGTAATGGCAGTGGTCCAGTGCACCGGTCTTTCCCAGGCAGTAAAGCGCTGTATGCGTCGTCCCGACTCGGGCACGGGACGGGCAGGACCCACGGACTTGTAGAAAATCAGGAGCAAAAAGGGAACCACCAGCAGCAGGGTGCCGGTAATGGTGGCAAGCGGTCCGTTACGCAGTACACGCCAGGTGTTGCCGCCGCGCTGCAATACCACATCCTGCTCCGGCATCAGGCCAGGCGGCACAATGTAATGGCGATCAAGATGCCGCTTCCCGGAGTCGGGAGAGAGCCAGCCTGGTTCTGGCGTCTGCTTTTCTTGCTGCATGATAGTCTGTTCTTCTGCATAAGCCGGGACGGCGCTTTTATTAGGAACAGCTGCCCATACTGTTGCAGTAAAGAGCGTCAGCATGACCGCGATGAATAAGCGTTGCCAGGATAAGGGGGAATCCATTGCTGTGCTCCTGTTACGGGGTGGTACGGTTGTATTCGTTCTGCTTCTGGTTGCGAGTGATCAGCACGGCATTCCACGCCATCCGGTCATTGTGGTAATAGGCATGGGGCGCCAGGTTGTCGCGTTTTCCGTCATATTCGCCATCGCGCCATACCGGATACTGATCGACTTCCAGGCAGCCACCTAGCACCAAGGGCAACAGGGCGATACTTGCAATACGCAGGATTTTCATAGCGGCAGCTTCCGAGGATTGTTCTGGAAATCATCCGGAATCTGATTGGTGCGAGGGCCATCGCCTTTGGCGACAATCCTCTGTCCCGGCTTGGGATCGTAGGCAATGTCCCAGCCCCATAGTTCCGGCCCATAGCCGCGTGTCTCGACACGCTTCTTGTAAATATTGGCAATTACATTGGCGTCGCCACCCAAAAGCGCCTTGGTGCCGCACTGCTCGGCACATACAGGCAACTTACCTTCACTGATGCGGTTGCGGCCGTATTGGAGAAACTCCTCAGCGGAACCATCAGGCTCCGGGCCACCTGCGCAGAAAGTACATTTATCCATCTTGCCGCGATGGTTGAAAGCGCCGGTGTCCGGGAATTGCGGGGCACCGAAAGGACAGGCCAGATAACAGTAACCGCAACCTATGCATTGATCCTTGCTGGGCAGAACAATGCCATCTTCGGTGTGATAGAAACAGTCGGTAGGACACACCGCCATGCAGGGTGCGTCGGTGCAATGCATACAGGCGACAGATAAAGAAAGTTCGCCTGGCTGGCCATCGTGAATGGTGACAACACGTCGCCGGTTAACCCCCCACGGAGTTTCGTTTTCGTTCTTGCATGCAGTAACGCAGCCCATACAATCAATGCAGCGTTCCGTGTCACAAAGGAATTTCATTCTGGCTGGCATCTTGCTCTCCTGTCTCAGAATCTGGCCAAGCGGCATAGGGATACCTTGGTTTCCTGCATCATGGTGACGATGTCATAACCATAGGTCCAGCCGGTGTTGGCAGCTTCCCCCAGTACAATTGGCGATGCTCCCTCGGGGTATTTCGAGCGCAAGTCTTCTCCCATCCACCATCCGCCAAAGTGATAGGGCATCCATACCAAGCCCGTGGGCACACGTGGCGTAACGAACGTTCTGACTTTTAATCGTGCACCAGTCGGTGTTTCTACCCAGACGAACTCTCCTGTTTTAATCTTGATGCGGGCAGCATCAATGGGGTTCACCTCCACAAACATGGCTTGCTGCAATTCTGCCAGCCAGGGATTGGAGCGCGTTTCGTCGCCTCCCCCTTCGTATTCAACCAGGCGACCCGAGGTCATGATCATCGGATATTCCTTGAAGTAATCACGAGCCTGCAC
>JAEZLB010000087.1 GCA_023435945.1 Pseudomonadota bacterium
GCTTGGTTATGAGGCAGTTTATCTGGGAACGCTGCGAGTGGATAAGGCATCCAGTTCGCCCGACGTTGCCCACAGCATGATTGTTGAAAATGCCAAAGAAGAAATGGGCGCCGGCGACCATCTGGTACCGGTGCCGCCTACGCCCATCATCAACTACGTGCCGCATCTTCCTGCCCAACCAGTGAAGGCGAATATCGTTGCGATTTACGGCGGCGTCTCCATGGCAGGCTCGCATCAAATTGTCAGCATCAATCGCGGCGAGAAGGATGGGCTGGATATCGGCTCGGTACTGGAGTTGTATCGCAGCGGCCGCACCGTGGTCGACAAGGCCGACAAGGCGATGATCAAGCTGCCGGATGAAGAGTATGGCAAGTTGTTTGTTTTCCGGGTCTTTAACCAGGTCTCTTATGGTTTGATTATGCAGGTAAGAAATTATGCCACCGTTGGTGACAGGGCTTCTTCGCCGGAATAAGCTGGCATTATGGCGGATCTCAGCGAACTTGCCGACTGGATCCGTCTGGATAATACGCCTGGCGTAGGCCCCGCCACCGCGCGCAGGCTGTTGGCGCATTTCGGTTTGCCAGCCGCCATTTTTTCTGCCGACCTTTCCCGGTTAAGGCAACTTGTGTCCGAGTCCGTGGCACAAGCCTTGTTGTCCTCGCCTTCCCCGGCATTGACTGCACTTATCGATAGAACGCTCTCCTGGGCTCAGGCGAATGGCAACGCGATACTGACGCTGGCGGATAGCGACTATCCTCAGTCATTGCTCACCATCTGCGATCCACCTACGCTGCTTTACGCAAAAGGCCAGCTCGATTTATTGAATCAAAGGCCAGCATTGGCCATAGTCGGCAGTCGTAATGCCACCCAGCAAGGCAGACTCAATGCCGGGCGTTTTGCCGAATCCTTCAGCCAGGCCGGATGGATGGTGGTGTCCGGGCTGGCGCTGGGTATTGATACGGCGGCCCACGAAGGCAGCTTGCGCGCTTTCACGTCCATGTCCGCAGCAGGTTCAACCGTTGCCGTGATCGGCACAGGCATCGATATCGTTTACCCGTCCCGCAATCGCGAGCTGGCTCACAGGATTGCGGAACATGGTTGTCTGCTAAGTGAATACGCCTTGAGCACACCTGCTACTGCCGCCAATTTTCCAAGGCGTAATCGCCTGATCAGCGGGTTGTCGCGAGGCATACTGGTCGTGGAAGCGGCGGCACAATCCGGTTCGCTGATCACTGCGCGTACCGCGCTGGAGCAGGGGCGTGAGGTGTTTGCGATACCTGGCTCGATTCATTCTCCGCTTGCGAGAGGCTGCCATCATTTAATCAAGCAGGGGGCGAAGCTGGTTGAATCGGCGCAGGATGTTCTGGAGGAATTCGGCGCCTGGAACCGGTTGCCTGAAAAAAGCGAAATAGGCGAGGCGATTCAGTCACCATCTGATGCGCTGCTGCAGGCCATGGGTTTCGACCCCATACATATCGATGTGCTTGCATCCACGTTGCGCCGGGACATGTCCAGCCTGAGCAGTGAGCTATTGCAAATGGAGTTGGCAGGCATGGTGGAGATACTGCCGGGCGGCATATACCGCCGGATGGTATGACGATGTTAGGCAAGATAAGACTGGCAGCCCATGAATAAAATGTCGCAGCATTGGTCGATGGGTTCGTTCATCATGCTGATGCTTTGCCGTTCTTTTCATTGTTTGGCATAACAGGCTACAAAGCTGGTAAATCAGTCAGGTCTTTTTGTATTTTCTGTGTGGCGAAAAGAATTTATCGCTTGTGTGCCGCTAGGCTTACGGCTACATTACGGACATGTTCGACGTCCTTGTTTACCTCTACGAAACCTACCAGCAGTCCGATGCCTGTCCTGACCACGAGGCATTGATGAAGAAGTTATCGTCCATAGGTTTCGAAGAAGATGAAATCTCACGGGCGTTAGACTGGCTGAAAGATCTGACCCGGGCAGCGCAGGGTCTTTCAAATGCTACGGGTGAACAGATTTCCGGCTTCCGCATCTATGCGGAGCAGGAAGCACTTATTCTGGGTACGGCGGCTATTGGCTTCGTCCACTTCCTCGAGCTTGCAGGCGTGTTAAGTCCTCAGCAGCGGGAAGTCGTGATCGAAAGAGCGCTGGCTGCCAGCGATGGCCAGATCTCGCTCGAAAAATTCAAGGTCATCGTCCTGATGGTGCTCTGGAGTCAGGGTAAAGAGCCAGACAGCCTGGTTATCGACGAACTTTTCCTGGATAGCGAAGAACCGGAATCCCGCCTGCTGCATTGAGAGCCGGCAATATTCTTTTCTGTTCAAACGATTCGCTGTCGCTTTTCTTCCCCATATCGCATCCGGCTTGCGAATTCTGTCGCAACCCGCTTATCATTGCCCGCAAATGCCTATTATCGTATTGGCAGCCGGGTTATCTCCCTGCAATTATTGTCCGCCCTGACATAAAAGTCGGCTGGGGTAGCAATGACACCTTGCAGGCTGCATCAATGGCCGCATATCGGAGGTGCCGCTGCCTCAGCGCTGTCGGTTTGCCATAAGATGAGAACAATATCGGCAGGCTAAATCTACTACCGAGCAGAAAGCTCATTACGGACACTTTTATGACTAAAACTCTCATCATTGCCGAGAAACCTTCTGTCGCGAACGACATTGCGAAGGCGCTGGGCGGCTTTACCAAGCACGATGAGTATTTCGAATCTGACGACTATGTGTTGTCATCAGCGGTTGGCCATCTGGTTGAGATTGCTGCGCCTGAAGAATATGAGGTCAAGCGGGGTAAATGGTCGTTTGCCAATTTGCCTGTCATTCCGCCACATTTTGATTTGCAGCCCATTGCCAAGAGTGAATCGCGCCTGAAAGTGCTCACTAAGCTGATCAAGCGCAAGGATGTCGGCATGCTGATCAATGCCTGTGACGCGGGACGCGAAGGTGAACTGATTTTCCGCCTGATCGTGCAGTATGCGAAAGCCAAGCAGCCCATCAAGCGCCTTTGGCTGCAATCAATGACGCCGTCCGCCATCCGCGATGCCTTCGGGAATTTGCGTGACGATCAGGAAATGCTGCCGCTGGCCGATGCGGCCCGTTGCCGCAGCGAATCGGACTGGCTGGTCGGCATCAACGGCACACGTGCCATGACCGCCTTCAATTCCAAGGAAGGCGGCTTTTACCTGACCACGGTCGGCCGCGTGCAGACGCCCACCTTGTCTATCGTTGTGGACCGCGAAGAAAAGATCAAGAAATTCGTGCCGCGCGATTATTGGGAAGTGCGTGCCGAGTTCGTTTGTGCTGCCGGTATTTATGAAGGCCGCTGGCTGGATACCAAGTTCAAGAAAGACGAAACCGATCCGGAAAAGCGCGCGGAGCGACTGTGGAGCAAGACCGCCGCCGAATCCATTGTGGCAGCCTGCCGTGGCAAGCCCGGCAAGGTCACGGAAGAGTCCAAGCCAACTACTTCTGCAGCCC
>JAEZLB010000147.1 GCA_023435945.1 Pseudomonadota bacterium
AAAATATACTGGCCTCGAATCTCATTGCCAAAAAAAATCGGGCCTCTGCCCCTTTTTTGTTGATGCGATCGCTGGTGATCTCTGACTATTTCTGTGGCACGGTATCCTTGAATGAAGGCCGTTCCGACAACTTATCGAACAGCTTCGCAAGATTCGGATAAGGCGTGCGCCAGTCCAGATCCGGAAAGCGGAAACTCAGCCATCCAAGCGCGCAACCTACGGCAATGTCGGCCAGCGTGTACTGATTGCCGACGCAGAAGGGCGTATCGACGTAACCGCGCGCCATGGCAGCCAGACCTGCATCCACCTTGCTGCGCTGCCGCGCCACCCATTCTTCACTGCGCATCGCTTCCGGCCGCAGCGTATGCTCCAGCCGCATTAGCAGCGCCGCCTCCAGGATGCCATCTGCCAGCGCCTCCCAGGATTTCACACTGGCACGATCGCGCCCGGTTTGCGGGATCAGTTTTCCCACTGGCGTCAGCGTATCCAGGTATTCGACAATGACGCGCGAATCGAACATCGCGCCGCCGTCTTCCATGACGAGGCAGGGGATTTTTCCCAGCGGGTTGAATTCCTGAATGCGTGTATCCGCACCCCATACGTTTTCCAGCACAAGCTCGTAATCGAGCTTCTTTTCCGCCATGACAATCCGCACCTTGCGGACATAAGGACTGGACAGTGAACCGATAAGTTTCATGTGCACGATAAGAGTCGAGGGGCGCCGATTATAGCATCGCCCCCTTTCCTCGCCTCCCTGCCACTCGCGGCGCAGGTTCCCCGAAGTGACGGGAAGCCGGTTGCGAATGGTAAAATCACGCTTTAAAGATGTCTGGCGACCCCGTTTCCGGATTTCCGCTCACCGTTTTCTGCTTGCTCATCATGTCACTGTCCTCACTTTCCGCCCTCTCCCCTATCGATGGCCGCTATGCGGCGAAGACTGTAGCGCTCCGGTCGCTGCTTTCCGAATCCGGTTTCATGCATCATCGCGTGAAGGTGGAGATAGCGTGGTTGCAAGCATTGTCCGAAGCAGGCTTTGCGGAAATCAAACCGTTTTCCGCTCCCGCCAAGGCACTACTCGACAAGATCGCCGCCGAATTCACGGAAGCGGATGCGGCGCGCATCAAGGAAATCGAAGCCGTCACCAATCACGACGTTAAAGCCGTCGAATACTGGCTCAAAGAGAAAGTCAAGGACGCGCCGGAACTGGTGACCGCTTCCGAATTCATCCACTTCGCCTGCACCTCGGAAGATATCAACAACACTTCCCACGGCATGATGCTCAAAGCCGCGCGCGATACCGTGCTGCTGCCGTCACTGAACAAAATCATCAACAAACTGACCGACATGGCACACGCGTACGCTGAGGTGCCGATGATGTCACGTACCCATGGCCAGCCCGCCACCCCGACTACCTTAGGCAAGGAAATCGCCAACACGGTAGCGCGCTTAAAGCGTGCAGCACAACGCATCGCAGCCGTCGAAATCCTGGGCAAGATGAATGGCGCAGTTGGCAACTACAACGCTCACCTGTCTGCCTATCCCGAATTCGACTGGGAAAATTTCTCCAGGAACGTCATAGAACAGCGCCTCGGCCTGACCTACAACCCCTACACCATCCAGATCGAACCGCATGACTACATGGCCGAACTGTTTGATGCAATTGCCCGCACCAACACCATCCTGCTCGATCTCGATCGCGATATCTGGGGTTATATCTCGCTGGGTTATTTCAAGCAGCGCACCAAGGCCGGCGAAATCGGATCTTCCACCATGCCGCACAAGGTCAATCCTATCGACTTCGAAAACTCCGAAGGCAATCTGGGCATGGCCAACGCCGTGTTAAAGCACATGGCAGAAAAGCTGCCCGTTTCCCGTTGGCAGCGCGACCTGACCGACTCTACCGTGCTGCGCAACATCGGCGTGGGCTTCGGCTACACGCTGCTGGCTTACGATAGCTGCCTGCGCGGACTGGACAAGCTGGAAATCAACACCCAGCGCATGGCGGAAGACCTGGATGCAACCTGGGAATTGCTGGCCGAACCGGTACAAACCGTGATGCGCCGCTATGGGATTGAAAATCCGTATGAACAGCTGAAGGATCTGACCCGTGGCAAGGGCATCACCAAGAGCGATCTGCACGTCTTCATCAAGCAACTCGCCATCCCGCAGGATGCCAAGGATCGCCTGCTCGCCATGACGCCGTCCAACTATATCGGCCATGCAGCGAAGCTGGCCCGCCAGATTTAACCTCCGCTAAAACGGCAACCCGACTCGCTCGGGTTTTCGAGTAGAATTTTCACCAAGCTTGCCTGGCAGCAATCAGGTAAGCTTGGTGAAACTCTCGATTTGCGGAGCCATTTATGTCCAGGCTCTTTCAACCAGGAGATTGCATGAAATCGATAGCCGCTATCGCTGCTCTGTCCGTACTGCCCTTGATTCCCTTCACTGCCCATGCGCAGTTCGCCAAGATTGAAGATACGGTGAAGTATCGCAAGGCCGTATTCCAGGTTATGTCCAACCACATGGGACGCGTGGGCGCCGTTGTGAAAGGCGAACGTCCTTACGACAAAGCCAGCCTGGAAGCTGACGTTGCCATCATCGAAACCATGGCGAAACAACCATGGATCGCCTTCCCTGCAGGCTCCGATATCACCGGCTCAACCGCTCATCCGGCGATCTGGAACGAACCTGAAAAATACAAGGCCGCCGCCGACAAGATGCAGGCTGAAGTCGCCAAACTGTCGGCCGCCGCCCGCACCGGCGATCTGGCTGCGGTCCGCAGCGCCTTCGGCAGCACAGGTCAGTCCTGCAAGGCTTGTCACGACAATTTCCGCCGCAAATAAGCCTTAAGCCTTCCTGGCTTCTGAGGACAGCCCGGCATGCCGGGCTGTTTGTTTTTCATGGCATGGAAGTTCCGAGAGGCGACAGCAAGGCTTCAGAAGGCCTACTCGCCTCCTGCTCCACTCGCGCCGCTTCCCACGCCAGCATGGCCGCTTTACGCGATACATCCCAGCGATAGTGACTGATTTCACTGTTTTCCCGTATGACCCGGTGACAGGGAATCAGATAGGCGACGATGTTCGCTGCCAGCGCCGTCCCCACTGCACGCTGGGCATTCGGAGCACCGACCATGGTCGCCAGCTGGCTGTATGACACCACCCGCCCCGGTTCGATGCGCAACAAGGCTTCCCATACCTTGAGCTGAAAATTGGTGCCGCGCAGCACCACATGCAAGCGCCCTGCTTTGGGCACACCGGGAAAGATCCGGGCGCTCCACTCCCGGGCAAATTCATCATCACGCTCCAGGTGAGCCTTGCTCCATGCCGATAACAGGCCGACTGGTATGCCAGGCTCGGGATCACCCAGGAATTCGAAGTAACAGATGCCGCGCGGCGTCCAGCCCAGCGCCGCCTGCCCGAAGGGCGTTTCAGCATAGCCATAGCCTATGGTGAGTCCCGCCCCCTGCAGCTTGTACTCGCCCGGCGTAACAGCTTCGCAACTGACGATCAAATCATGCAAGCGGCCGGGCGCAGACAAGCCAGCAGCATAAGTCGCGGTTAACACATCAGCCGATTGGCGCAAGGCCAGCTTGGCATGCTCCTTGGTCAGGTATTGCAGAAACCGCTTGGGCGAAACGCCAGCCCAGTCGGTAAACATGCGCTGGAAATGATGCTCGCTAACGCCTACGTGCTGCGCAATCTCCGCCAGCGAGGGCTGCTGCAAGGCTTGGGCTCGAAGATAAGCGATGGCCTGTGCCACCAATTGATAATGCCGGGCTGATTCGCGTGTAGTGTCGTTCATGGAAGCCACCTCCGAAAATGACAGCTGGCAACAGGACGGGCCCACTGTCATACAAGCAGCTTAATGCCGGACCGGCATAGTCACCACCCGATTCTTGCTAAACCGCGAGAGGAAAAATGAAGCCGCTACCAACGGCTTTTAGAAACTGGGAGCAGGCAGCGTGACGAGATAATAAACGCCGGCAGCGCACATGGCGAACAGCACCAATGCCATGAAACGCAGCTTCCACGAATCGCGTGCTGGCGCTACGCCTTCCTGTGCCGGCGCATCGCCGGTGATCATGGGCGTCACCAGATTGCGGCGGCGCAGCGCATAAACGAGTATGGCAACAACATGCAGGCCGACAAATCCGTACACCAGCCACGCACTGACTTCAGTGTGAAACCAGGTCATGCGCTCCACCCATTCGGCGCTGACGAATTTCACCATGGGTCCGTCGAACACGATATCGTCGGTGGTGAACAATCC
>JAEZLB010000161.1 GCA_023435945.1 Pseudomonadota bacterium
ATGCACCGCTGCCATTGAGTACGGGCGGCATGGTGTTGCCACTTCATTTTGAACTGGGTATCAAGTATCCGGTGTTGGCGTGGTTTTCGGAAGAAGGGGAGTTCATGGGGGCTCGCCGGATTTCGTCGCGCCGCCATCTGTTGCAACCCACCGTGGTGGCGATGAGCGGAAGTCATTGGTTGGCCTACATGCGCACGCAAGGCGGTGACCAGAAGATTGCAAGCGTGGAGAGTCGTGATGCCGGAAAAACCTGGCATGACTTGCCGGATCTTGACAGGCCTAATCCCGATGCGGCAGTAGCGGCACTGGCAATCGGAGGAGGGCTGCTGGTCATGGCAGAGAATCCCAGTACCAGCTCAAGACAGGAGCTGATATTGAGCCATTCTACGGATGGGCGCTCCTGGAATACGGCCGGCATTCTGGAACGGGGCAAGCCTGGCGAAGAGTATTCCTATCCCTATCTGACCAGCGTGGGTGGTCCGCTTTGGGTGACCTATACCGATCAAAGAAAAGAGATTGCCTGGCAACGATTCGCTGTTCGTCATCATATTCCCGGCAAAGACTAAATAAATAACTGAGAACTTTACACGTATGGCAGATCTTGCTTCTTTCATTCCTGCCGGTTTAACTCCCGCTCTCTCTCTGGCGACCATGGATCGTCATCTGGGATGGGCATTGGTGTTGACCGCGGCAACGATGTTCTTACTACGGGGAGCACCGCGTTTTGTGCGTAGTGGAGCAGGCGTGGCTGTATTCATCATGACCATTGCACCGGTTAGTTGGAGCATTTCCCATTGGTTAGGATTGGCCTATCAAACACCGAGCCTGATGACACAAGGGCTGGTGTTGATCTATTTGCTTCGCAGCTTCGCACTGCCTGCCGGACCGCAGGGAAATTTGTCAAAATGGCCGTCATGCATGTTATTGACAGTGACGCTCTTAGGATGGGTTCTGGTGCTCGATACTTTTGCGGTGTGGCCGCTATCCCTGTATGCCCTTGGATACTCGGATGAGGTGGCCATTTTCGGGCTGATTCTCGCCGTTGTTTTCTGGATGACATCCATGCGAGGTGCAGGCAGCGCTGATAGCCGGTATGCTCGTCACATTGCCCTGCTCTTGTTGGGTACGATTGCCTTGTATGCTTTTACACGTCTTCCTTCCGGCAATGCATGGGACGCGATGCTCGATCCTTGGCTGTGGCTGGTTGCCCAGACGGTACTGCTTGTGCGGACGATGAGGTATGTGTTTGCCAAGTTTAAAGATTGGAAGCAAGGATTACAGGGAGCACAGGTAGCCAATCCTGCGATGCTGAAATAGTAAGCGACCGTATATCCGAGGATGACAGGTGGCGGCTTCTCCTTCATACGGTTCGCCTTCATTTTGATTTCCCGGTTACTTATCCCGTCGTGGTTTCAAGCTCTTTGCGGCTTGTTCATGCATGACGTGTGAACCTTTCGCTATTCCAGGCGCTAAAATAGCCGAATCAATACCGCTACGGCACTACGCATGAAAATCGTCTTTCATAGTAACAAGCTTTCACTACGGGGAACCGAGGTTGCTTTATTCGACTACGCCTATTTCAATCAAACCTTGCTGGGTAATGAATCCATCGTAGTATTTGACAGAAATAGCCCGAATAATGCACCGGCAGCCTTGCAAAAGTTCCAGGAGCATTTCCCCACGATCGCTTATGACAGGTTTGAAGATGTTGATGCGCTGATACGTGAGCACAATGCGGATCTGCTTTACTGCATCAAATCAGGCAAGCGGGATGGTAAGGTATCCAGGATCGTGCCGACCATGGTCCATGCCGTATTCCCGACACCGGTGACACAGGTGCACGGTGCTGCCTATGCCTATGTGTCGGATTGGTTATCGCTGATCTGCTCCAATAGCAAGGTGCCTGCTGTCCCTCACATGATTTACTTGCCTCGGCTGGACAAGGATGTCGCGCCGGATCTGAGAGCGGAATTAGGTATTCCCGAAGAGGCCACAGTCTTCGCCTATTACGGAGGAGAAAAGAGTTTTGACATCGCCTTCGTGAAGCAAGAAGTCATTCCCGAGGTGTTGCGCCGGAAGCCGGATGTCTATTTTCTTTTCATGAATATAGAAAAATTCATTGATCATCCTAGGGCGCTGTTTTTGCCCGGAAGCAGTGACGTTGAATACAAGGTGCGTTTTATCAATACTTCAGACGCCATGCTGCATGCCCGGCAAGCAGGAGAGACTTTCGGGATTGCATGCGGCGAGTTCTCGATCATGAACAAGCCTGTCTTTGCCTACGAAAAGTCAAGGGACAAGAATCATTTGCTGGTACTCGGGGATAAGGCTTATATCTATGCGGATTCTGCGAGCTTAAAGGGCGAATTATTTGGATTCGATCGCAAAAAAGCGGCGCAGCAAAACTGGGATTGTTATTCGGCGCAGTATTCTCCGCAAAGGGTGATGGAAATGTTTGATCAGCACTTCATCAAGGAAGCGCTGCATAATGGCGTTACTGATATTCCCTCCGCATCCTTTTCTCCCATGGAGAAGTTGCGTAGCAGCCTGGCGGTCACCGGCATCAAGCTAAGGCAGCGCCTATAGAAGCGCAGTGGCACGATCTCTTGTAACGTTACTAACGATCTGGTTCGTTTCCTTGTCACATTGACTGGCGTGACGCTGATTTGGCGCCAGTAATACAGCCAGCATCAGCACAAAAAACTGCAGTTCCCCAACGAGGAAGAAGGGGGCATGGAGCAAGGAGTCAATGAGCAATGCACCTAGCAAACCGAAGACCAGAGTTCTCTGGGTGGTTCCATAATATCGAGTCTGCCGAACCGCTGCGGCAAAAAATGCCAGGTAAGCCAGAATGCCGACTAGTCCTAGCTGGACACCGAAAGAAAGGAACTGGTTATGTGGATGGTAGCCACCTATCGAGCACATTTCTTCTGTCAAAGCTCGCTCGCAGAAGTGCTTGCGATAAGCGCCGGTACCCCAGCCGATCAGCGGACGTTGCTGAATAAGGTCCAGGGAGATCTTTGTCATCTCGATTCTGGCACCTATGGAAGTGGATTTTTCTGGTTGATGGGTTTTGAGTTCATGCAAAGCAAGTGCTATGCGGTTGCGGAATCCCTCGGCAAATGGCAGCAGTATTGTGGTTGCGGCGACGAGTACGATCAGGGCTTGCCAGCGACGACGTGATGGAATCTGCAGGCAGATGAATACTGCCAGAATGGCTGCCAGTGCAAGGTAGCCAGTGCGACCATGTACAAAAGCCACAATGTTAATGATGGCAAGCAGTGCCAGTCCCCAGTATATAAAACGCCGTTTATTGCTGGATTCGGCATGCCCCTTTACCATCATTATCATGACAAAAAATGCCATCATGAGATTCTGAGCAATATGGTCTTTAAACACGTAATGGTTGCCAGCCTGACTTCCTGAATCTCCTTTCATGAAGGGGATTTCGATGAAGAGACTCAGTGTGGAAATCAAGAGAGTGATTCCCATTGCCAGTGCGAAGGCATGCAGGCAGTAGCGGCGCCAACGCTCTTCCTGTAGCAGCGTGATAGCTAAGGGGATAAGAGCCAGCTTCGAGTATTTGCCGATATATAAGCTGATGTCTTCAGGATTGCCTGATGAGTAAGTTGCGCCCACCAGGATAACAAGCACCAAGGCCAGTGCACTCCAGGCAAAAGCATGTGATTTCAGTGCATTGAACCTTTGACGGTATCCGCCCGCGATCACCCAGGCAGTCAGGCATAGGGCCATGAAAATATAGGCAGCGCTATGGCTGATAGGTACAAAGAATATGGCAATGACCAATGACCATTTTGCCCATTGATCTGGCAATGGCCGTGGTTGGTCAAAAAAGGGTGGTCGAGTAAGCACGATGAACGTTATAAAAACTTATCCGCGAGACGCAATCTGCGTCAGCGTATCGGTGTCATAACGCAAGGCCGCATTGCGGAAGAATATTTCCAGCGCAATAAAAAAGCAGAAGAGAAAGCCCTCTGCACCACATAAGAATCCTCGCCTGATTACGTAAAGGCGTAAGAAGATGGCGAACGCGGAGACAAGGCCGCGTACCACCCCACCTTTTTTATTGGCCTGAGCGCGCTTGGCTGCGCCCAGTTGTACGTATTGGGCCAACTTTTTCAGGCTTCCATAGATGGATTCGCGTGAATAGTGAAGAAGGCGGCT
>JAEZLB010000176.1 GCA_023435945.1 Pseudomonadota bacterium
AGCAACTGATTCGTAATCAGTAGGTCGGAGGTTCGACTCCTCTCATCAGCACCAAAAAAATAAAAGGCTTATGTACCGAATGGTCATAAGCCTTTTTGTTTTTTGCCTTGCGAACATAGCTTGGAAATTTTCCACGCTTATCAAACGGATCGCGCCAAACGCCTCACTCAATTGTTAACAAGCGGGCTATGCTCGATCGCGGAGTGCCGCGCTCGGCATGTTGAAGGCGTGGACGCCTCACTATTTGAGAGCCGCCTAGTTATCCGCCAGGACCTTGTCTAACAATTCCACCCAATGCATGACGGCAGTTTCAGTGCCGGACTGGAGGTGCGTAATGCAGCCGATGTTGGCGGAGACAATGGCTTCCGGCTGGAGGGCTTGCAGGTTGGCCAGCTTTTTATCGCGTAATGTCGTCGCGATGTCGGACTGAAGCACCGAATACGTCCCGGCGGAGCCGCAGCACAAATGGCTGTCTTCGCACAGTGAGACGTCGATGCCGGCAATGGCAAGCACGGCTTCTACCTTGCCGCGGATTTTCTGGCCGTGTTGCAAGGTGCAGGGCGGATGATAAGCAATACGTCGAGGAGTCTTTGCACCAATCCGGTCCCGCAGCTCGTTTTCGAAGTCCGGCAGGATTTCGCTGATGTCTTTGCACAAGGCCGAGATGCGTTTGGCTTTGTCGGCATAAGCCGGATCGTTTGCCAGCAAGTGCGCGTAGTCTTTGACCATCACGCCGCAGCCTGAGGCATTCATGACGATCGCTTCTGCACCGGCTTCCACATGCGGCCACCATGCATCGATATTGCGACGTGCATCGTCCAGGCCGCCATCATGGTCGTTCAGGTGATAACGAATCGCGCCGCAGCATCCGCCGCCATCGGCAACGATTAACTGCACGCCCAACTTGTCAAGAACGCGGGCGGTTGCGGTATTGATGTTCGGGGACATGGAAGGTTGCACGCAGCCTTCCAGTAGCAACATCTTGCGTGCATGGATACGATTCGGGGTGATTCCCGCATGTTGAGGAGCCGGTACTTTGTTCTTCAACGCTTGTGGGAGCAGCGGCCGCACCAGCTGGCCGGATTTCATGAGCGGTGCGAACAGCCATTTGCGTGGCAGCACTTCTTTTAAGGCAGTACGTACCAAGCGCTGTGAGAATGAACGCGGCACCTGGTCTTCAACGACCTTGCGGCCGATATCGACCAGGCGACCGTACTGAACGCCGGAAGGGCAGGTACTTTCGCAGTTGCGGCAAGTCAGGCATCGGTCCAGGTGCGACTGTGTTCTGGCAGAGGCTTGTTTGCCTTCCAGGATTTCCTTGATGAGGTAAATACGTCCGCGCGGCCCATCAAGTTCATCGCCCAGCAGCTGATAGGTGGGGCAGGTGGCGGTACAGAATCCGCAGTGCACGCACTTGCGCAAAATCGTATCGGCGTCTTTGCCTTCGGGAGTGTGTTTGATGAAATCTGCGAGATTGGTTTGCATGGGATCCTACGATCTAGAAAGCATAGCGCGCTGCTATCTAAGGCAGCGCGGCATCTATAACGTGATTAAAAGTCTGGGTACATTCGACCGGGATTGATAACGCCTGCCGGGTCGAAGGCTGCTTTCAGGTTTCTATGGATACGGTCGACGGCCGGTGCGAGCGGATGGAATACGCCCACTTGTTTGTCGCCGCCGCGATATAAGGTGGCGTGTCCACCAGCTTTGGCTGCTGCAGCCCGGACGACGCTGGCATCGGCATCCGTTTTCAGCCAGCGTAGCGCACCACCCCATTCGATGAGCTGTTCACCCGGTAAGGTCAATGCAGGTGCGACTGACGGAAGTGAAATGCGCCACAAGGCGGTCTGCGAGTTGAGTTCGGTGAAGAAGCTCATCTGCTGGTCACGCAGGCTTTCCCACAATGCGTTGGCCTGCTCCTCCGCGATAATGTCACCGCCCAGCTTGCCTTGTACGGCTTGTACCGCTGCCTGAGCACCAGACAGGCGCAGCATCAGTACACCGTCATGCCATGCACTAGCCGAGATCGGCAAAGGCTGGCCGCCCCATGCATTGAGATGATGGATAGCATCAGCCTGAGTCATGTCAAATCGTAGCGTTTGCTCAGCGAACGGCTTGGGCAGCACCTTGAGCGAGATTTCTGCGATCAATCCGAGGATGCCCATGGAGCCCGCTAACAGGCGCGACACATCGTAGCCAGCCACATTTTTCATCACTTGTCCGCCGAAGTGCAGTGCTTCGCCTTTGCCATCTAGCAGCACGGCGCCCAGTACAAAATCACGGACTGCGCCCACGGCCTGGCGGCGTGGCCCTGACAGACCGCTGGCCACCACACCACCGATGGTGCTGTCGGCTCCAAAACGGGGCGGCTCAAAGGGCAGCATCTGGTTGTGCTCGGTCAGTGCGACTTCCAGGTCGGACAGGCGCGTGCCGCAGCGCACGGTGATGACCAGTTCTGTCGGGTCGTAGGCGATGATGCCGGCGTAAGCGCTGGTATCGAGGATTTCTCCTTGCAATGCCTGCCCATACCAATCCTTGGTGCCGCCGCCGCGAATGCGCACGGCTTTTTTGTCGGCGGTTGCCGCTGCCAGTTGCTGGCTCAGATAAATCAGGTTGTCGTTCATAAGTCTTGGTTCGGCTAGAAGCGAGGCAAGTCAG
>JAEZLB010000113.1 GCA_023435945.1 Pseudomonadota bacterium
TCTTTCTTGACTGGCAATGCAGGCGCCTGCTCGGCATCGCCAGCCTGAGCATCTCGCGTGGAAACCGCCTGGAGAGGCGCACCGGCAACCGGAGCCGGAGTGACTGGCTTGGGAACGGGCGGCTTGGGCGAGGACGGTTTAAGTGTCGGATACTTCGACAATATCGATTGCAGATCGCCTTTTTCACCCAGCAGGTAATAATCGAAGGCCTTGCGTGCAATCGGCGCAGCCGCCGCCGAACCGAAGCCAGCATTTTCGACAATGATGGCAATCGCTATGCGCGGCTTGTCGGCGGGCGCAAAGGCGATGTACCAAGAGTGATCGCGGAAACGCTCCTCCAGTTTCGCGGCATCGTACTTTTCATCCTTCTTCATACCGATCGCCTGCGCGGTACCGGTCTTGCCACCCGAAACATATTCAGCTTTGGCGAATGAACGCGACGACGTACCTTCCTTGGTCACGCCGACCATCGCATTTTTCACCACATCGATATTTTCCTGCTTGAGCGGAATACGGTAACTTTCTGTGGGAACGGTCAGTTCGCGCTGACGCGTCACCGGATCCTCAACCATCTTCACCACGTGCGGCTTCATCACGACACCGTTATTGGCCAGTATCGCCGTTGCCTGGGCAAGCTGTAGCGGCGTGAAGGCGTTGTAACCCTGGCCGATACCTACTGAAATGGTTTCACCCGAATACCAGCGTTGCTGCTCCGCCGTCCGGAAAGCGTTACGTTTCCATTCGGTGGAAGGCAATATGCCGGTACGCTCATGCTCAAGGTCGATGCCGGTGATCTGACCGAAGCTGAACTGCTTCATGAAATCGTGAATGGCGTCCACGCCGATGTCATTGGCAAGAATGTAGTAATAAGTATTGCAGGACTGGACGATGGACTTGTACATATCGACCATGCCATGCCCGCCCACCTTGTCATCGCGGAATCGGTGATTGCCGAACATGAAGTAGCCGGGGTCCGCGATCTTGTCTTGCGGCGTGCGTTTGCCCAGCTCCAGCGCAGCCAGCGCCATGAAGGGTTTGTAAGTGGAGCCTGGCGGATAAGTGCCTGAAATCGGGCGGTTCAGCAATGGACGATCGATCGAATCATTCAACTCATCCCAGCTTTGCTGGTCAATGCCATCCACGAACAGGTTGGGGTCGAAGGTCGGCATGGACACATAGGCCAGCACGTCTCCGGTGGAAGGCTCGATGGCGACTGCCGCCCCACGCCGGTTACCGAAGGCCCCTTCAATCACATTCTGCAATTCGATATCGATCGACAGGATCAGGTTGTGACCGGGTGTGGCAGGCGTGCGGCTCAGCGTACGTACGGCACGGCCACCCGCGGTAATTTCGACTTCCTCGTAACCGGTGGTGCCATGCAGATAACGCTCGTAACTCTTTTCTATGCCTGCCTTGCCAATGTGATCGGTACCCCGGTAATTGGCAGCGTCCGGCGACTCATCGATGCGTTTGGCCTCGCGCTGGTTGATGCGGCCGATGTACCCGATCACATGCGATGCCGTGCCTCCCAACGGATACTGGCGGAACAGGCGGGCCTGCACATCGACCCCGACGAAGCGGTAACGCTGCGCGATGAAGCGAGCCACTTCCTCATCGGTCAGCTTAGTACGGATTGGCAGACTTTCGAATCTTTTCGACTCCTCCATCATGCGACGGAAACGCCGACGATCGCGCGGCTGAATATCGACCAGCGTTGCCAGGTCATCGATCACTACGTCCAGCGGCCTGACCAGCTTGGAAGGCGTGATTTCCAGCGTATAGGCCGAGAAGTTGCGGGCCAGGACTACGCCGTTACGGTCCGTGATCAGGCCGCGATTGGGGGACACCGGCACCACAGAGATGCGATTGCTTTCCGCGCGCGCAGCATAGTCGTCATAGCGCTAGACCTGCAACCATGCAAAGCGGGCGAACAGAATGCCAAAGCAGAGAAAAATGAATACCGCGATGACCGACAACCGCACCCGGAATTGGTGCAGTTCGCGTTCGGTATCCTTGAGTTCACTCATATGGGGTTATCGCTCTATGCCGTCTTGCGGCACGGTATCGCATCAACATCTGCAGCAGTTTTAAAGGGGCCGGATATCGTCACGGTCCACGGCTCGCCGTTGCGGTGCCTGCAGGAGCCAGGCCGCAACCGGCCACAATACCGCCGTTGCCACGCTTTCCAGAAAATACAGCCAGCCCGGAAATTTTCCTGCAATGGTCCATTGCACGATCATCTGCACCACCTGCATCACAAAGAACAGCGGCAGAACATGCAATGCCTGGGTCGCCAGCGGAAACCACAACACCCGGCGATGAATCATGATCGCGAAGTAGGACAGCAGGGTATAGGACAGCGCATTCTCGCCCAGCAGGGCGGCATCATGCACATCCATCAATAGTCCCATCAGGAAGGCAATGCCTATGCTCACGCGACGCGGCTGATGGATGCTCCAGAACACCAGTGCCAGTGCAACGAAATCCGGAATGCCGACCCAGGTACCCCAGGGCATCAGGTTGAGCAGAAAAGCCGCTATCAGGCTAAGTGCGATAAATGCAGGACTGGCCGGCAGCAGGATGTAGTTAGGATTACTCATTGGGCAGCTCGGTCAGACGGAGTAGGCTCGTGCACAATGGCGTTAGTGGCAATGGCGGGCGCACGCGGATGCAATAGCTTGTTCGTCAGGCTTCGCTCGGGCAGCTTGCCGTCCTGCGCCAGTTCTGAATGAGTAATCAGCACCAGCAACTGCTTGTGGCGATCCACGCCTGCCAGGGGTTCACATACGATGGAAAGGAAGCCATCCGAAGACTTATGGTCCACTTTCGTCACGCGCGCCACCGGCAGACCGGCCGGGAATACGCCATCGATGCCGGAGGTCACCAGAATGTCGCTGGGCTGGATGTCGGTATTCGGCGGCATGAAACGCAGGTCCAGTACGCCCAGCTTCCCGCTGCCGTAGGCAATACTGCGCACGCCGTTGCGCAGTACCTGGACTGAAATGGCCTGATTACGATCGGTCAGCAGCGTGACTTCAGCAGTAAACAGGAAGGCGCGCGTCACCTGTCCGACCACCCCCCTATCGTCAATGACGGGCTGACCGGCGGCCAGGCCATGATGGCTACCGCGATTAAGGATGACCTTGCGGGTATAGGCATCGCGCGCGTCATACAGAATTTCGCTCATCACGGATGCCACCGGCAGGCGCTCGGCAGCGCCAAGTATACTGCGCAGTTGTGCGTTCTCGGCCATCAACTGCTGCGTCTGCAACAGTAACTGGGCATTTTCCAGTTGCTGTTGCCTGAGCTGTGCATTCTCAGACTGCAAGGATGAAACGCTGGAGAAATACCCGCCTGCCGCATACAGGGCATCGCGTGGCGCCAGCACCAACGACTGGATGGGATACAGCACCGTTCCTACCACCTGGCGCACCACATCCAGTGCCTGCATGCGGGCATCGACGAACAGCAGGACGATGGCAAGCAGCGCAAAGAAAATCACCTTTGCGCGCGCGGAAGCACCTTGTTTGAAAAGCGGCGGTGGGCTGTATTCCATCTATGTAGCTAAAAATATCAGCCTGCGGCATTGCAGGCAGCCATACGCTTCAGCAAAACACGCACCTGCTTTTTGCGAAGCTTAGGCCTGCAGTGCCGATGTCGCCAAAAGGGATTGGCGTTGGTTATTCGTAAGCGAAAATCGTAGCCAGCTGATTGACCCGTTCCAGCGCCATGCCCGAACCACGCACCACGCAGGTCAGCGGATCTTCGGCCACCGTGACCGGCAAACCGGTTTCTTCCATCAGCAGGCGATCCAGGTCGCGCAACAGCGCACCGCCACCGGTCAGCACCATGCCTTTTTCGGCAATGTCGGCACCCAGTTCCGGCGGGGTCTGCTCCAGCGCGTTCTTCACGGCGGACACGATATTGTTCAGCGGATCGGTCAGCGCTTCCAGGATCTCGTTGGAAGAAATCGTGAACGAACGCGGAATGCCTTCCGACAGGTTGCGCCCCTTGACTTCCATTTCCTTGACTTCGGAACCCGGGAAAGCGGAACCGATTTCCTTCTTGATGGCTTCGGCGGTCTGTTCGCCGATCAGCATGCCGTAGTTACGGCGAATGTAGTTGACGATGGCTTCATCCAGCTTGTCGCCGCCCACGCGCACCGACCCCTTGTAGACAGGGCCACCCAGCGAGATGATGCCAACTTCGGTGGTGCCGCCGCCGATATCCACCACCATGGAGCCGGT
>JAEZLB010000232.1 GCA_023435945.1 Pseudomonadota bacterium
TTGCTGACCAGCGTGGAATCCATGATGAAGGGAGCGACATGCCGGAGATGGGCCCATTTCTCGTTATCGAACACGAAGCCCTGTTCGCGCTCACAGCCCATCAGAAAGGAGCCTCCCTCGAAATTGATTTCGCCCTGCATCCAGGGATGAACACCCGGCTTGGCCAATTGCGCAGGCAAAGGCAGGTCCAGTGTATTCAAGGTATAAGCAAACGCCTCCTGATGCATGTACTCATGCGCGAGTGCGAGGCGGTAGGGATAAAGCGCGGCGTCATCATCTGAAGCATGCTCCAACTGGTCGAGCAGGCGGTCCAGCACCTCATGGCAATAGGTCTTCATGGCACCCGCAGACGGCAGGCCAAGATGCCAGCGCAATCGATGGGGCACATTATTGGAATCGAACCAGTCATCGCCCTTGGTCAGAAGCGAAGGTTTTTGCGCAGAACCCGGTGCACTGGACTGTGCGCCGCGCAGCACATACCACTCGGCGAACCAGGCAGTATGGCCGAGCTCCCACACAGGCGGATTAAGCAAGGGAGAAACCGGCACATTTTCCACCCGGTCATAGCCGGCAATGACAAAAGCATCGAACAGGGCCAGCGTATAATTTCTCGCATCACGAAATGCGTGAGCCAGTTGCGCCGGTGTTGCGTTGCGAAAGGAAAGATCGCTCACTGCGTTACCCTTATGATTGTCATCTTCATGCTTGGCATTTCCGTGATTGTATCCCTTTAACCACCAGGCACTGCATTGGCAAGACCCTCGATCATCCTCGTGAGCCCCGCACTGGCGGCTGCCAACAATGGCAACTGGCAAACCGCAATGCGCTGGTCGCACTTGCTTCGGCACCGGTATCGCATCACCTTGGCTGATCGCTGGGAAGGACAGCCTGCTGACGCCATGATTGCCTTGCATGCCCGTCGCTCGGCGGCATCCATTTCAGCGTTTTCCCGTGCGCATCCCGCCCGTCCGCTGATCGTAGTCTTGACCGGCACCGACTTATACCGCGATATCAACAACCACCCTGCGGCGCAGCAATCGCTGCAACTGGCAAGCCGCCTCGTCGTCCTGCAGGAGCATGGCGTGTCCGCGCTCCCTTACGTCGTACGAAACAAGACAACGGTCATCCATCAATCCGCGCCATCCATGCAATCTGCAAACTTGAATGCCAATCCAGATCGCTGGTGCATCACCATGGTTGGGCATTTGCGCGAAGAAAAAAATCCTTCCAGTTTCATGCAGGCGGCTGCAATGCTTGCCATACCGCATGTGCGCTTTCTGCAGATAGGCAGGGCGCTCGATCCGGCGCTCGGTGAGCAAGCATTGGCCATGCATGCCCAATATACGCATTATCAATGGCTGGACAATGTCAGCCATGCAAAAACAAGGCGCCTGATACGCCGCAGTCAATTACTGGTTCTGCCATCGCGCATGGAGGGCGGGGCCAATGTCATCATCGAGGCTATCCGAAGCGGCGTCCCGGTACTGGCGAGCAACATCTCCGGTAACCGGGGCATGCTGGGCGATGCCTACCCCGGCTTTTTCCCGCTTGACGATGCGACTGCGCTGGCATCTCTGATACAGCGTTGCATCAAGGAACCCGAATTCTACGCACTCCTGCACCGGCGATGCCGACGCCGTGCCGCCCTCTTCTCTCCGGCACGCGAGCAGGCGTCCTTGCTGCAATTATTGGATAATGTGCGGCATTACGAACAGGAGTATTCATGAATTCCCCTCTGCGTCTGACTTCCTTTTCTCATGGCGGCGGCTGCGGCTGCAAGATCGCGCCCGGCGTTCTGGCTGAAATCCTGAAAAAATCCAGTGGTTTCCCTGTGCCGCCGCAACTGATGGTCGGCATAGAAACCGCCGACGATGCCGCAGTCTATAAGCTCAATGAAGAGCAGGCCTTGATTGCCACCACTGATTTCTTCATGCCCATCGTCGACGATCCTTTCGACTTCGGCCGCATTGCCGCGACCAATGCGATCTCCGATGTGTATGCAATGGGCGGCACCCCCATCATGGCGCTGGCACTGGTAGGCATGCCCATCGACAAATTGCCCCTGGAAGTCATAGGCGAAATCATTCGCGGTGGCGAAACCATCTGCGCAGAAGCAGGCATTCCTGTCGCGGGCGGACATACCATTGATTCCGTCGAGCCTATCTATGGCCTAGTGGTGATGGGGTTGGTGCATCCCTCCCGCGTGAAGCGCAACGCCGGCGCAAAGGCCGGCGACAAGCTCATACTCGGCAAACCGCTGGGGGTAGGTGTGCTGTCTGCGGCATTAAAAAAGAATGGACTGGACGATAACGGCTATGCCGCGATGATTGCCAACACCACCAAGCTGAACAAGCCGGGCCCGGCTTTAGCACTGGTGGATGGTGTCCATGCCTTGACTGACGTTACCGGCTTCGGCTTGCTTGGCCACACGCTGGAACTGGCACGCGGCGCACAATTGAGTGCGCACATCAACATGTCTTCCGTACCCTTGCTGCCGGACGTAGGACAACTGGTAGAGAGCGGCTATGTCACTGGCGCATCGGGTCGCAACTGGAATGGTTACGGACATGATGTCACGCTGGATAGTACCATCACGCCGGCGCAGCAAGCCCTGCTGACCGACCCGCAAACATCGGGTGGATTGCTGGTAGCCTGCGATGGCAGCAGCGTTGACAAAGTATTGTCGATTTTCCGGTCAGCCGGCTTCGAGCATGCTGCGGTGATTGGCGAAATGAAGACAGGCCCATCAAAGGCGGTTGTTACTGCCTAGGGTTTGCGCTTTCACGCAGGGACTGGCATTAAGCCGTCCCAAGGCTATGCAAGTGTGTGCAGCATGGCGGCCATCCCGGTATGGCCGCCATATTGAAACCGGCGTATCGATTCTGCTTCCAGAAAGCCCGACGCATTTCCTCATCCCTCTCTGCACCGGGGCCTCTCTCGATAACGCATCGCAGAGTCAAGTCGTCGTTCTTGTTTCGTCAAACTCCTTGCCTGTCCTATTCTGGCGCGCTGCAAAGGAAAACCGGCGCATGAAGATTTTCTCCAGTTCAGCCACCACGAAAACCATTACGCCGGCGGCCACCACCTTGCCCCACTGCGCAAGCGACAGGTCGGTGGTATTGAAG
>JAEZLB010000273.1 GCA_023435945.1 Pseudomonadota bacterium
CAGACCACCAGCTTTGCGCTGGATTTGCGCAAGTGGCTGCAAATCATGGAAGCCTACGAACAAGGTGGCCATGCCTATCATTCGACCATGCCCACGGATGCATTGACCGTGATGCGTGACGTGATGAAGGAAACGCAAGCCTACGGTTTCAGTAAAGTATGCGAGGAACAGTGGGAACTGGGCAATCGCGTACGCGCACTGTTCGAAGAACGTGGTTTTCCCAGCGTGGCTGCCGAAGGATTCAAGGCACCGGGCGTCATCGTCAGCTACACCGAAGACGATGATATCCATTCTGCCAGGAAGTTTGCCGAAGTAGGCCTGCAGCTCGCCTCGGGTGTACCGCTGCAATGCGATGAACCGGCCGGTTTCAAAACCTTCCGCATTGGCCTGTTCGGACTGGACAAACTGCGCAACATCGACCGCACGGTCGACAAGTTGAAACAGGCACTGGACGCCATTAAATAAATAACGGCGTCGTATAGACATAGGCAGACCAGGTGGCAGGCACTTAACCCTGCCCTCTGGTCCCTGACCTGCTATTACTCCTAGCGACGGCCACCCGCGCCGCGCCGCGACCCATAACGTACCGCCTCTTTCACCTTTTCCCACTTGCTACCGGGATGGCTGGATTCCCAGTCGCTGCGCCATTGCGGCTCTACGTCTTCCCACTTTGCATTCCGATAACGCTCACTGCTCGCCATGCTTGAGCCGTAGGAACAGGCCGGTGCGTAATCTTCATAGCGCCCGCCCTGTGAGCCAAAATTGGTCTGCCAATGGTTACGGAAATCGGCATCGCTATCGGAGGCATTGAGCTGCTCGATCTCCACGTCCGTTTTCCGGACCGTATCATGGATGTTTTCCGTATGTTCAGTGGTTTCCTTGCCGACCACCACTTCCTCCACTACCCGGGCAGATTTTCCAACCACTGCCTTTTCTGCATTTTCCCGCACTTCAATCGTGCTTTCCTTGAAGGCATCCTGGTCGGCCTTCGAGGAAGCTCCGGTAACGGGATGGCGCTCGACCTTTACATGCTCTTCCCGTAATTGAACAGATTCATCGACAGGAACTTCTTTTACCCGTGTGAAGATACGTACTCCACCCTGCTGTACCTGGCGCTTTCCAATCTCGATGTTTTCCTCGACGATGGGAATGTGCTTTTCTTCCGACAAGTTGTTTGAACGGGAAGCAGCATATTCCTTACGTTCATTCGCCACTTCTTCAGGCGTATAAAGTGGAGCGTTCTCATCGTAAGCAGTCCAGCCCTGAGCCCTCCAAGCCTCGACCCGCTCATCTATATCTATGGCATTGAACTGACCCAATATGTCGGATGCCCGGTCCATCTCATTCTTATCGGTGACACCCACAGTCAACACATAGTGTCCCCGTCGCACCGACTCTGCATAAATGTCATGATGCCGCTTGTCGTCATCAACGCCAAACAATCGTTTAAAGAACCCGACCAGACCGGTTTCTCGGTCACGTCTTTCGGCATCAGTATTGGCATAGCCTGATGTTGATGAATCCGGTTCCGGATTGAGCTGAACACTACTGCGGGAAAAACCCGCATTAATCAATGCGTCGAATGCTCTTGACGCATCATCATGATTTTCATAGACACCCACTACCGTGCTATCCGTACCGCTCATTGTTTGGCTCCGTTCCATATCTTTGTCCATCATGTTCTCCATAAAGTAGAAGAGAAAAGGCGTTTGATTCAGGCAAAATCCGGCGCTCCCACTTATGGCGGCTACCTCTCATGCCAACATATCGAGTGGCACTCCCACTCTCCACGTCTCTATCTGCCCGGTTAATTTCATGCTCATGAAAGATCTTGCAAGCAGAAGGTGAGGTAAGAAGCTTGTCGTTATGTTTAGTTCCGCACCATACAGACGATGCACTCAAACGCAGGGGCAGCCATATCGCAATGCACAACACATAGGGAAGACTGATACAGGATTCCTATTACCTATATTCACTGCGCTCCTTCATCAAATCGCTGAATAGAGATTTCCTCGCTTCGCAATGACACGGCCTGCGATGACGCCACTTCCTTTTTGTGCGTTGTAATGTGCACCTCCTCTTCAAGACAAAGCTTCTTTTCAATGACAAGCACTTCTTTGAATACAGGTACGATGTAGGTATCCCCTTCTTGTCGGGGCCGCGGCACCTCATTTGAAGCGAGAATTCTGTTTATCGGGATACGCTCCACCTCAATTTCTTCCTGAAGCAAACTGACCGGGACAGTCTCCTGACGCTCCTTGACCTTTTTTCCTATTCGCACACCTTTTCCTGTATCGGCGACCTTTTTTTCTACGGTGGCTACCTCTTCCCATACAGGTATGGAAGAAGCTCCCGGATGATCGATACCGGAGGAGGTTTGTTCTTTCCCCTTGCCCCCCGCTCTCCATTCAGAAAAGGCAACCCGCACGTAATAGTTGCCCTCCTTCTGATCGGCGAATTCCAGCGGTAAACGGTATTCACTTCCCTCTTTCGTCTGCAGTACCATCATCGGACTATCATCTTTGCGCTCCAGCACTTCCGTGATGGTTGCGAGCACTCCTTGCGTATCACGAATCAATGTACCGGCAGCAGGGACAGATGCAGAAGAAGGGGACGAGAAAGAAGGTTTCATAACATTCCTAGCAACAGCATTGCAGCATGATGCAGGGAGCAAGATTTGCTCACCTGCCGATTCCGGCGCCAGCTTCGCTTAAAAGAAGAAAACACCCTTCGCCTTTTGGCAGCGCATTCCTTGGATAGTTTTGTACGGCGCGACGTCATATGGCGTCCTGACCTGTTTCTTTGCAATCAGGCTTGTTGATAAGCATTACTGCTGCAACAACTTATTTGGCGGCGCCAGATATCTATTCGGCAGATTTAAAATCAAGGAACGCTATGCTCAGCTTTACATTGAATCCTGATAGCACCCTGACCTTGTCGCTTAATAACGAGTCCATTCACCTGACTTCGGAAGAGCTGGACCAGAGAATTTCCGAGTTAAGCGCCATACGTGCTCAAATGCAGCCGGGCATCCCGGAAGAACCGCCCTCTATCCAGGAGGCTGTCGTCAATCCCCTTTATGCCATCAGGGTTGATCGCGTAACACGAGCCTGCCTGCTACGCATACGCCACCCAGGCCTGGGCTGGTTGAATTTTGAAATTCCTTCCCAAGAGATTGTGAACATGAAGGAGGTGTGGAGTGAAATTGCCAGAAGACTGGAACTGGAACTGCATGATGCCATTCAAGCGCCGTCCGATATGCCGAATAATTTGCACTGAGCGTCCCAGGAAAGATATCCAGGGTGTCTGGTTAGCGTGGTGACGATAGGACGCAGAAGCAAGGCCCTGCTAGGTCTAGCGTTTACGGTCGTGCCTGCCGCTGTCTATCGACCACCGCCGTAAAAGCCTGCCGCAAATATGCACGGCACCTTGCAGCACTCTATTCTTTAACCTTGTACACGCTGAAGAAGAAGGGCGGCGAAACATAGGTGATTGCTATCGAGGTCAATCCCCTGCGGCCGGAGTGCCGTTATGCAATGCCAGACCTCCTCCGGCACCTGCATGATGGAGGAAGGAAATCGTCTCTCCGTTTCACGTCCATGGAAAGCGAAGGTCAGACCGTAGCAGTAAAAACGCTTGCTGGGCTCCCGCGAGGGGTAATTAGGAAATGAGAGAAGTGACAGCGGCTATTCAAAGACCTGCTTTAATGTAAAGAATTTAATTTGCTCTTTCCTCTTCCATGTAGACCAGCTCCCAGACATGTCCATCCAGGTCTTCAAATGCATGGCTATACATGAAGCCAAGATCCTGTACCTTGCGTGGAACATTGCCCCCCGCGGAGGCAGCCCGGGCCACCATGTCATCGACCTGCGCCCGGGTTTCACAGGACAGGCATAACAATACTTCCGTACTCCTGGTGGCGTCACAAATCGGTTTAGTGGTGAAAGTCTGGAAAAATTGCTCGGTCAGCAGCATCACATAAATATTCTCTGCCACTAACAGGCAGGCTGCGTTGTCGTTGGTGAACTTGGGCTCAAATGCAAAATCCAGCTCTTCGAAGAAAGCCTTGGATCGCTGCAAGTCCTTCACTGGCAAATTGACATAAATTTGTTTAGCCATCTCCGCTCTCTTGCTTGTGGTGTTTCACTCATTTTCCAGCAATTGATTCGATTCCACCGCAGCGGACATTGAGCGCCTGTTTATATGCCGGCCCCCTCCCCGTCCCGTAGCGGCATCATTCTCCTGCGAAAGCAGATACCGCCTTGCTGCCCCCGTCGCTGGCTCTTGCCCTGCCAGCCATCCGGTACACAAGGGGCAGCCGATAACTGCAAAGCATTGCAAGCATGGCTGCGGCGAGGAACCCGTGAACCATGCGCATCATCAGCTCTGGCATTCCCGTTACCGAAACCGACAGCCTCATTTCCAGGTAGGTCAGGCTCAGTCCATACACGATAAAGCCACCCCAGATAAACAGGGGGAACCAGCCACAATCGGACTATATGCAACAACAAGGCAAGCATAAAGGCTCCTTGCAGTGTAGGTTGCCCTGTGGCCCTAAAGACCGAGGAATTAATGACCTGAATCTAAACTGGCGGGCAGATGATGTCTATCAAACAATAAATTTTGGGGAAGTACTGTTCCATCGATGAGACAGAAGTGGCAAGTCCGTCAACGCTGCATGGTTTCCCAGATTTTCTGCAGGCGCTTGACCGACATGGGCATGGGTGTGCGCAACTCTTGGGCAAACAGCGATACGCGCAATTCTTCCAGCATCCACCGGTATTCCGTCATGCGCGGATCGCTGCTGCGTCCCTTCATCGCGCGTTGCCACGGTGTTGCCGCTTGCGACCATTCCGCCATGAGTCTGGTATCGCGAGCAGGATCGGCACGCAGCTTATCCAGCCGCACATTGATGGCCTTCAAATAACGAGGGAAATGCGCAAGCTGCGCATAATCCGTTTCCGCGACGAAGCGTTTCCCGATCAGCGCCTGCAACTGCGACTGGATATCGGCGACTGCCTGAGCATGCGCTTTAGCACCCTGCAACTTCTTCGGGAGTGCATGGTATTCCGTCAGCACCTGCCCGACCAGCCGCGCAATTTCATTCACCAGCAAGCCAAACCGCGACTTGCCTTCCTCGCGGCGTGTATTAAATTCACCCTCGTTGCTTGGCAAAGGCGCTTGCAGGAAGGCTCGATCCAGGCCCGCATTCAGAATCTGCTCGCGCAATTCTTCCTGCGTGCCCAGCGACATGAATTGCATGCCCATCTGCTGCAGGCCAGGGATATTCTTTTCCTGGAACTTCAGTTGCTCTTTCAACTGCAAGGCGAACAGGCGCCGCAAACCGAGGCGGTGTATCTGTTCGGCTTCCTGCGGATCGTCGAATACTTCGAGATCGCAATGCGTTCTCTTATCCACCAGCGCGGGATAACCGATCAGCGTCTGCCTGCCCTTGCGTATCTCCAGCAATTCCGGCAACTCGCCGAAACTCCATGAAGTCAGGTTCTGATACTCGGAAACCGTTGTATCGCTTGATGCAGGTTCGGCTGTTTTGCCCTTGCCCTGTCCTTGCACCGCTACCGGACTTGCCGGCTCATCTGCCGCAACCACAGCCTGTTCCGCGATACGCTGGAAACTGGCGCGCGCCTGACCGCCTAGTTCCGCCTGCAAGGTAGCGAGATTCCGCCCCATGTCGAGCTGGCGGCCGTGTTCATCGATGACCTTGAAATTCATGAACAGGTGCGCGGGCAGGGTCTCCAGCTTGAAGTCTGCGGTCTTTACAATCAGCGTTTTCTGTTCGCGTATGTCGGCAATCAGCGCCTCGAGCAAACCGCCCCGGCCAAAGGTCTTGGCCGCTTCGACACGATCGTAAAACCCGGCGGCATACTCCGGCAACGGCACACAATGCCGACGCAGTTTTTGCGGCAGCGATTTCAGCAGCAATTGCGTCTTTTCCTTCAGCATGCCCGGCACCAGCCATTCACAACGCGAGGCTGACACCTGGTTCAAGGCATACAGCGGCACGGTCAGCGTCACACCATCGCGCGCCGCGCCCGGCTCGAAATGATAAGTCAGCCCCATGTCTATGCCAGCCACCGACATGGACTTGGGGAACAGATCTGTCGTGATGCCGGCCGCTTCATGCCGCATCAGGTCGTCACGATTCAGGTACAACAGCTTGCCATTGCCCTGTACAGCCTTGCGATACCACTTGTCGAAGGTCGTGCCGTCATACACGTCGTCCGGAAGTTGCTGGTCGTAGAAGGCCGCGATCAGCTCTTCATCCACCAGCACATCCTGCCGGCGCGACTTGTGTTCCAGTTTTTCGATTTCGCGTATCAGGTTCTGGTTGTGTGCGAGGAAGGGAGCACGGGTATCGAACTCCCCTTCTACCAACGCGGAGCGAATGAAAATTTCGCGCGCCTCCTTGGGATTCACGCGTCCAAAATCGATGGGGCGCTGGCTATAGACGACCAGGCCGTGCAAGGTCGCGCGTTCATGCGCCACGACCTGGGCCCGGCGCTTTTCCCAGCGCGGATCACCATAAGATTTTTTCAGCAGATGCGCGCCTATGCGTTCCAGCCACTGCGGCTGTATCTGTGCAACCGTACGGGCGAACAAGCGCTGCGTTTCCACCAGCTCGGCGGCCATGATCCATTTGCCCGCTTTCTTTACCAGCGAAGAGCCAGGCCATATGTGGAATTTGATGCCGCGCGCACCGAGGTAAATCGCATCTTCTTCCGACTTGAAGCCCACATTACCCAGAAGGCCGGTCAGCAGCGCGGTATGCAATTGTTCGTAGGTCGCCTCGGCCTGATTCAGGCGCCAGCCCTGCTCCTTCACCAGGGTCAGCAACTGCGAATGCACATCGCGCCATTCGCGCAGGCGCAACTGCGACAGGAAATTGGCCCGGCAATTTTCCTGCAACTGCTTGTTGGATTTCTTGTGCGCGATGGCTTCCTCGAACCACTTCCATATTTTCAGGTAGCTGAGGAATTCCGATTTTTCATCGGCGAACTTCTTGTGCGCGTTATCGGCGGCCTGTTGCGCTTCCAGCGGACGATCACGCGGATCTTGTACCGACAGGGCTGCAGCGATGATCAGCACCTCGTTCAGGCAATCATGCTCGCGCGCCGCCA